>JBHLNC010000081.1:0-7601 GCA_048937435.1 Promethearchaeota archaeon
TACTAATCATATACTTGATTTTTTCAAATTAATAACTTATATCTTTTAGTCATTCATGTGACCATTATTACATAGATTTTAATATACCATTAAACTTAATGAATAAAATATAATTAAATTGAACTATAATTTAACCAATTTAATTGAGTGTTTGGATAAAAAATTGCATATAAAATACCGTTTCGGTTTAATTTTTATTGATCTTGGATAGTTAAACAGGCATCAAGAACTCATTTGAGGGCGTCTAGAAACTCTTTGGCCTCTTCCCCCTCTTCAACTAACACTATATCCTGAGCACCCGCACGTTCATAGTCATAACGTCGAGCAATCAACATCGCATGGAACTTCTCACGTCCTGAAGAAGAACCACCACGCCAAATGTATATCTTATCAAAAGTATCAAGGATAAACACATCATCAGATTTCAGACTCTCTTTACTACGAGGCACATCAACGAATAGATGCACTCCACCCACAATATTGAGCCGAAAGAGTTTGAACTCATGTTTTTCGAGAATCACCTTCTTCAAGATCCCCTCAGTATCCTGGTCGGTTATGTTGATTCGACCACCAAAAAGGTCAAGAAAAGCTGGAGGTTCGCTCCGGGCCTCCACGGTAACAAGTCGCGCAATACCTTCACGTTCCTGATCTCGCCACACGGAAGTCACTGCGCCGATGAATCGTTCATCAACGGTGGCACGACTTCCACACCAGAGGTAGATTATGGGACCCGTGTCGACGAGGTAACAATCGCCGTCACCAAAATCATTCGCCATATCATCGGGAACGCGGAGAACATGCCCATGTTGAATATGGTATTTTTGATAATCCGTCACAATTCATTCCACCTAAATAAAGGTCAGGCTGTAGACACCAAAGGTCAACAGATACAACTATATTTGACTCGATAATCTATTTTTAATCTTCTGAAGCGGAATTCAACATTAACAAACCGTTGAAATCAGCCACCTTTTTCCGAAACGGTAAATGATTTATAACTTGATAAAGAAATCTAGATAGATTTGCGTGAAGCTAGACTGCTTCACGAGTTGATGGGAATGGCAAGCAAAGTAAGGGCAGGAACACTTGCTGTTGCCAATATATTGATATTACTTCTGATTACACAACTAGTTGCGAATTTTGACAATACATCACAAGGGCAACCCAATAATGACTATATCCTATCATCCTACGTTTTCATGAATACAAGCTGTTTTGATTTCACATATGGCGGACACTATCAGGAGCTAGATCGATATGGAACCCCGATATTGAGAGATAAACACCTAGGAATCGAAGCATCGATCATCCTGGGGGCATTGAGTTACTACAATTATAGTTGGGATCTTGAGGCGCTGACCCATGCGATTGATACATTCAATACGATAGAAGCCAGAATGCGGAATCCTAGCCACACCTATAATGCCAGAATGGTTGAAGATTGGTCAAGCGCGATTATTGGAAATTCCCGCACAATGGAGAATTCATATCTTATTCGTGCCCTTGTTGAATTATACAAACACACTGGTAATGTAGCGTATTATGAAACTGCAATCTGGTTGATGTTCTTCATTCATTACTTTCATCGCAATACTGATACTGGAGGGTATCATATCGAGGTTGATGAATTGGGGAACCCAAATTTAACTTACTATCCATACGGATATCTTCCCGGTTATGTAGCGCTAGCTTGTGCATCTTTACTTACTCTCGATCCGACAAACGCTACTTTTCTTGAAGAATTGAATTATGCACTGAACTTTGCATTAGAGAGTTATTGGGATTCTCCCTATGGGGGTTATTGTAACTTGTACACTCCTAGTGGTTCGATTTATCAGGACTTCAAACCCCTCCATATGCAATCAGTTATGATTGAGGCATTTATTGCAGGGTACCGGTTTACCGCTAATATGACGTATCGCTATCATGCTGTTGAAATTGCTAATCTCATCCTTAGTCACTGGACTGATGCTAATCTTGGTTTTGTAAGAGATGTATCCCGAACATTGTCTGTAACTAACTCCAGACGAAATGTCGGATACTTAGCCTATACTGCTAATGCGTTCCTTGACTTGTACCTAATCACTGGGAATACAACATACTTGGATAGCGGTGTAGAAGCCATGGATTTCATACGGCTCTATCATTATGATTCCTCCAATCTGGGCTATTATGCTGAATGCACTGCATCAGGAAGCCCGGCAGATGCAACGAAAAAACCGGGATATCAATCCCAAATTCTTTCAGCACTAGTACGGTACGATTTTGGTGATGAGCCCCCTCCAACAACTCCCACTATTCCTTTGCTTGGATTTTTGCTCCCTTTGACTATTATTGGTGGAACGATTATAGTCCTGCAGGTTGTTGTATTAACCATTTTATTAGCCCAGAGAAGGCAAAAATCTGTGAAATAGCCTCGATCAGTTTCATCTGGCAATTCAAGTGGACACCAATGGATTCGATTTTGCACTAATTGTGGTTTTCAAATCCAGCAAAATGATCGATTTTGTGCTGGCTGTGGTAACGAAGTTTAATCATGCCAAAGGGTAATTATCAATTAGATGATGTTGAGTTCTTTTCCTACTTTATCAAAAGCGGTAATCGCCCCGTTCAAATCATCTTTTGTGAGTGCGGCATTCATCATTACTCGAATTCGAGCTCTACCACGGGCAACCATAGGGTACACAATGGGTAGTGCAAAGACACCCTCTTCGAAGAGACGAACGCTGAACTTCTGAGCTGCATCACTTTCACCAATCATAACAGGAATAATTGGTGTTTCACTCATACCCGTGTTAAAGCCCAAGTCACTCATAGCGCCAATGAAATAGGCACGGTTCTTCCAGAGATTTTCTACATGTTTGGGTTCATTCTCAAGGATATCAATGGCAGCGATACAAGCCGCAGCGACGGGTGGAGGATGTGATCCACTAAGGAGCCAAGTTCGGGATTTATTGTAGGCAAATTTTCGGAGGTATTCACTTCCGGAAACATGACCTCCAACCACACCAAAGGCTTTGGAGAATGTGCCCATTTCGACGTGAACATCCTTGTGCGTAAGATTGAAATGAGAAACAATTCCGCGGCCACCTTTACCAAGGACAGCTTCACCGTGGGCATCATCAACATAAATCATTGCACCGTGTGGTTTGCAGATTTTGACAATTTGGTCAAGGGGAGCAATGTCCCCGTCCATGCTGAACACGCCGTCTGTGATGACGAGGATGCGTCGATATTTCTTTTTCTTCGCCTCCTCGAGAACCCGTCCTAAGTCCGGCGTATTAGCGTGTTTAAAGATAGCACGTTCGGCGCGAGTTAAGCGTACGCCATCGATGATAGAGCCGTGATTGAGTTCATCACTAATGATGAGATCTCCCTTTCCAGCTAGCTGGGGTATAAGACCCGCGTTTGCGGCAAACCCAGTTTGATAGACTAGGCTAGCTTCCGCGCCTTTGAATTTTGCCAGACGACGTTCGAGTTCTTCATGGAGATCCATGTTACCCGCGATGGGGCGAACGCTACCACTGCCAACACCGTGAGTTTTGATGGCATCGATAGCGGCTTGTTTGAGTTTGGGGTGGTTGCTTAAACCGAGGTAATTGTTACTGCAGAGCATGATGACTTCCTTGTTGTCAACCATGGCTCTGGGAGAGCTGGGACCCTGGAGTTCGCGGAGCCTCCAGTCGAGGGCTTGTTTGACCAGTTCTTCGTATTCGTCTTTGAGGAATGCCGTTGGGTCATGTGTTGGCGACATATGAGACTCACCTTTGCCTGCATTCAGACGTTGGTGCTTTTAAATGGTTTCCGAATTCAAAGAACGGGTGTGGTCAAGAGTAAAACCTGTATCGCAGAAAGGACTCAGAAACTCTTAGAAAACCGCAGAAAATCGAACTATTCAGTTGCCATGTATTAATATTCACGATCATGAGTATTTTGAAGCTTGGAGGTGGTTTCATTTGCCGACTGACCGGATCACGATAATGTTGTATGTACGATCCTTTACGACCTCAATTGGAACGATGACTGAAAGAAGTGCTGGGTCATTTTCATGTGTTTCGGAATCTTCGCATGGTGCTCGCTCTCAATGGGATTCCAGTAAAAGCATGATAGCTGGATCGGCGGGGAAGTTCCTCTCTGAAGCCGATAGGAAGGCAATGAGTATTGCCACCCGAGTTACTGAACAGGAAAATATCGATATAAAAGTCATTGACGTGGGCAGGAGTTTTTGGACCCGAATGAAATACCTATTCAAGGGCATACTACGAACCCCCCGATTCTTCATTTCGGGAAAACCAATCCCATCAGTTAGCAGTGCTGATCACCTGCTAGCACTTATTGAGTAGAATGGTGGTGTTTAATCTGACAAATCGAATTGGTATCGTATTGTATGTACGTTCCTTTAAGGCGTCGATAGGGACGATGATTGACAGAGAAACAGCACATTTTTCCTGCCATTGTGTACGCTCACATTGGGAAGCTCTCAAAAACGAAACAGCCGGTTCTGCAGGTAAATTCCACTCAGAGGCAGACAGGAAAGCTTTGCACATTGCAGACCGTGTTGCAGCTCAAGCAGAGTGTGATATTGAAATCATTGATGTGGGCAGGAGTTTTTGGACCCGAATGAAATACCTATTCAAGGGCATACTACGAACCCCCCGATTCTTCATTTCGGGAAAACCAATCCCATCAGTTAGCAGTGCTGATCATTTACTTGCTCAAATCCATTAAACCCACATCAACCATTGTTCATCCACCTGAGGTAATTTGACTTATTGTCATCCTCCTTGGTAGTAAGGAAAAAACGAGGATTTGCCTTAACGCTAGCTTTTAAACACAAGGCTTTAGGCAACAAAAGCAATTTCATTCTAGGACGAGTATGAGTGACCCTATGGCACAACAGCCTGAGCGGATTGATTTTGGTCGGATTGCTGAAGATTATGAGGCCACCAGAGGAATACCAGACCAGTTTATGAAAGAATTAATCGAAGACATCATCTCGACTTGTGGATTAACACCAGACACTCTTGTGTTAGATTTGGGATGTGGAGCTGGGCGATTCTTGCGCGAGCTCACACGTCGAAAAATCCCAGCAGTAGGTCTCGATATCTCAAAGGGAATGCTAGAGAAGGCGTGTCTCAACCAACAATCAAAACAATTTCTCCGCTCGAACCTCGTCTCAGGTGATGTTGTGGCTTTACCTTTTCAACAAGGAGTGTTCACAGGAATTCTTGCCATTCATTTATTTCACCTATTATCCGATTGGCAAGAAGGTCTCTCTGAAACAATACGTGTGCTCAAACCCGGTGGTACACTCCTTACAGGATATGTTGAAGGAATATCTCATGGATCATCCCTAAATCGATTATATCGTCGACGACGCGCAGAACTGGGCTATGTCTACGAACACCCAGGAGCACATTCGAGTGAAATCATTGCAGTACTCCGAGCCGAAGGCGCAACAATAAAAATGCATCAATTTAGCACCTTTGTTGATGTCCCAGTCCGTCAAACCTTGACTTTTCTTGACCAGCGTGCCTTTTCATCCATGTGGCGAAACCTCCCTGATGTAGTTCATCGACAAATTATGCAGGAAGTCCGTGCTAGTGCCACCAGTCAGTTCAAGAATCTAGAAGATACAGAGCAAGTGCAAATTCATGCGGATTTTCTTTTCGTATCGTTTTGAAGAAAAGGATGTACGGGTTACCAATCGGGCGTAAGTCCAACTTTTGCTGCTTGTTTAGACAATATTAATTCATAGCCTTTCTCGAGATCTCGGATGGGAAGGCGGTGTGTGACAACCTTGCTGATTTTTTCTCGGAGTTGAGGTCGTCGTAATAATCCTCGTAACTGGTACCAGGTTCGAAACATCAGCCGACCACTAATGCCATAGACGGTTGCAGCCTTGAAGATTATGAGACGATTCAAATCAACTTCGAAGGGTTTAGGAAACACGCCCAAGAGACTCACTCGTCCACCAATTGTTAGTGTTTCAAAGGCGGTTACAAGCCCATCAGGATGGCCACTCATTTCCACGGCAACATCAACACCGTTGCCATCAGTGGCGTCATGAATTTGTTTCACAATGGCTTCTCGTCCCATTTCTTGGGCACTAAACACCTTATCGGCACCCATGGCTTTTGCGAGTTGCATTCGCGTTTTATTCCGTCCACCCGCTGTAGCAAAGACTTTGTCAGCACCCAATTCCTTTGCAACCGCCACAGCCATTAACCCAATGGGTCCCATTCCAATCACAGCAACATTTCGCCCCGCTATATCTTCAACATGGTTAATGGGGAGGAGTGTTTGAACTGCATTGCCCAAAGGTTCTTGAATTGCCCCAATAACCGGGTCAAGAGTCGCATCGTTTTTCCAGGTATTATGCGCTGGGATGGATACATATTCAGCAAAGACACCATCACGGTCTACACCAAGAATAGTCATGTTTTGACAAACATGTTCCCGTCCAGTGAGGCATTGCAGACAAGTCTGATCAACGATGTGCGTCTCTGCTGAAACCATATCACCCACTGCGATATGATCGACATCTTTACCAATTTCAATGACCTTGCCTGACATTTCGTGACCGACGATTAAAGGAGGTTTGATTCGCTTCGCTGCCCAGTCGTCCCATTCATAGATGTGGACATCGGTTCCGCAGATGGCTGCACCTTTAACCTCGACCAGTACATCAGTCTCACCACTTGTTGGTGTGTCAACGGAACCTCTTTCCACGCCAGGTCCAGGTTTTTTCTTCAAGAATGCTTCCATAATCACCATCTTCTCTAAATGTCAAAACAGGATTTTCGTTTAATCTAGAGTGCTATTTGTTTCTTTGCATTGGTTCAAAACGAGATTAAAAGGTGAAAAAGAGGAGTTTAGCGTCTAATACTTAATTCGACACCATCGTTGCCTATAAGGATGAAGCGACTAGTATATTGTCCAGATTCGCGAACATGCTTAAGATAATCTTTCATCTGAGCTTCGCTTTTTCTCACATTATCCGCAACAATCATGCTCCCTCGGAAAAGATTCGGCTCGAGGGCTTTCAGATATTCATAGTACTGGGTTTTAATAGCGTCAATAAATACGAAATCGTATTCGTCTTTCAAAGTGGGAATAATTTCTAGTGCGTCTCCCACCAAGACTTCAATGGTGGGTTCGAGGTTTGCACGTTTGATGTTTTCTTTTGCTTGTTCAGCATAGTCAGGATTGATTTCAATTGTCGTGATTTTGGCTCTCGGAGGAAGTTCTTTACCCATTAGTATTGTAGAATATCCTACATTGGTCCCAATTTCAAGAATACGTTGTGGATGGAATTCACTGGCGATTCGTACGAGGATATGTCCTCGTTTTGGTCCGATGATGTAGTGGTTATTCGAGGCTTCAATTTCTCGAAGAACCAGTTCAGCTTCAGCTGGGCCCACGACTCAAACCCCAGTTATTCTAGAACTCGCCTTTCCTAAAATGGGCTTTAATCTTTCCGTGATTCAATGCCTTATCGTTTGACCATTGAGATTGCTTCAACAGGGCACGTGCTTACGCACACACCACATCCAAAGCATTTCGAAGGCGTAAATTTGAGTGTATCATTTTCTATGTTG
>JBHLNC010000082.1:0-7590 GCA_048937435.1 Promethearchaeota archaeon
AGCAATGAAAAAAGTTGGAGCCGTTTATGGTGCGTTTACAGGAGGTTCAGCTGTTTTAGCCCCAAAGGCTGTTCGTCGCATCACAGATGTTGCATGGCTCGATCTTGGAATGCCTGAAGCTCTTTGGATAATGGAAGTCGAGCGATTTGGTCCGTTAATTGTAGCAATTGACGCTACTGGTGAGAACCTTTTTGACCGTGTACAAACATCTGTTGAAAAAAACCGCGAAAAAGCCTACAAACTAGCAGGCATCTAAACCATACTATTTCAAACTTTCACCACGATATGACATCGCCAAAAGATCGGTTATATTCATCACTTTGATATCCGAACCTGCTTTCTTAACCGCATCTAATAGTTGGATGAAACAAAAAGAACAGCTTGTTGCTATCACATCTGGTTTTGCTGCACTAAGAATTTCAAATTTAATTCCCGCAATTTCTTCAGAAAGCTCTCTGCGACCTGCTCGCACTCCTCCACCAGCGCCACAACATCGATCACTGTCTTCAACGTCGATGAATTCAATACCAGGAATCATACGAAGAAGCCTTCGAGGTTCCTCACTAATTCCTTGATGTCGGTTCAAATGACAAGGATCATGGTAAACCACTCTGATTGGCAGAGGTTTTAGATCCTTTTGGTTTATTTGTTCAAGTCCAACCTCTCGGACCAAATACTCAGTAATGTCGAAGGGTTCGAAGTCATAAGGGGGTTTATTTTTCTCGTGGAGAACAATCGGCCAATCCTGTTTAATAGTTGACATACACCCAGGACAAAGACCAACCACTTTTGTGACGCCCTTCTCCGCGAAGGACTTAGTATTTCGGAGAACCATATCATAAGCAACAGTGCGTGCTCCTGTTCGAAAAGCAACACTGGTGCAACAAACAAAATCTTTGGGAATGTGTACGCGTACATTATTGCGTTTCAATACTTCGACTACATTAAGTCCTACTTGTTGAATTCTCAAATTGATTAGACAGCCTGGGAAAAAAAGGACCTCATCAATTGGCTTATCAACTTCGATAACTTCAGGTAACTGGTCAGTGAGAGGAGGGGTCTTAACATCAACAGCGTATCCTGTCTCCTCAATTTGTGAGATAAAACCTTGGTGTCCTTCTAGAGGTCCCATTTCACGCTCAACGGCAAGAGCCCGTAGACCTTCTACTGCTGTTCGTCGTGTATCTATGTGTTTGGGGATACAGACTTCCTTACACATCCCACAGCTGGTACAATCATAAAGCCCGCTACTAACTGCCATCTGAACTCGATCACCTTGATCACGGGGGTCAAATTCAAAGCTTGCCAGTTCACGCATTGCAATAGGACCAGGATATTCTTGTTTTGCAGACTCGACAGCGGGGCAAGCTGCATAACAAGAGAAGCATTCGATGCATGCTCGTAGTTCCATTGCAGATGAAATTTCCTCACGTGTTAGTATTTCTGGGCGATCAGGCGCAGAGGTTCGTTCAAGGTAAGGGCGCAGTTTTTCAATGCGTCGAAAACCAGGTCCGAGATCCACAACAAGATCTCGGATTATAGGAAAATTAGGGAGTGGTTCTAGCACGTAATTGTTGTTAGGATCAACTACTGTACGACATGCCAGTCCTGGTACTCCATTGATTTTAATGGCACAGGACCCGCATTGTCCAGTTCTACAATTCCAACGGTAGGCTAGAGAGGAATCAAGATTTCGGAAGATGTAATGTAGTGCGTCTAAGACGCCCTGACGATCTGTATAAGGAACTTTATAGGTGACGAATTTTGGTTCATCATTTAAATCTGGATTGTATCGTTGGATTCGAAATTTCACAACTTGGTTTTTTGGCATTAACTTTGGCCTCAAATTTCTTAATTCGTAACCCAGGGTGGCTGCCATTTTGTGACAATTACTTGTGTTTTTTTGAGTGTCATCAAACCCTTTTTTTCTGATACTATGATATTAGCAAACCATCTCTTATTATCTAAATTTGGATAATCAGTTCGATAATGGGCACCTCTTGATTCCTTGCGGAGAAGTGCAGCTCGAACAATCATCTCAGCAACAAGTGTCATATCTTGTAGCTCTAGGGCACTGATCCACTCTGTGTTGTAGCGTGTGGCTTTATTCCGAACAGAAAGCTTTGAAGAGATCTGTTCTTGTTGTTGTTTGATAAATTTGAGTGCTGCATTTAGGTCTTGTTCATTTCTGAATAAACCCGCTTTATCCCACATTGTGCGTTGTAAACGCTCCGTTTCCTTGGAAGGAAGCACATCTTCTTCCCTTTCCAAAGGGGCCATAACGCGGGAATATTCTTCCTGAATGATTTTCCTATTAAGAGCTGGAGTTGATGCAGTTGCAGCATATTTAGCCGCGGAATCGCCAGCTATTTTTCCGAACACTTGGCCAGCTGCTAAAGCATTACCACCTAGTCTGTTGCCGCCATGAACTCCTCCTGCTACTTCTCCTGCTGCGAAAAGGCCTTGAAGGTTTGTACCACAACAACTGTCGATTCTTAGTCCTCCCATAACATGGTGAGCAGTAGGAGTGACTTCCATTGGTTCTTTTCGAATATCAATACCGATATCGAGGAAGTCCTCTAGCATTGTAGGAAGCCGTTCTTCAATTATTTTCGCAGGTAGAAATGAAACATCTAAATACACTGCTTGATTTTCCGTTCCTCGCCCTTCACGAATTTCAGTAGCTAGTGATCTAGCAACTTCATCACGTCCAGCGAGTTCCATTTGGTGCGGGTTATATCGTTTCATAAACCGTTCACCATCTTTGTTCAGAAGAATACCTCCCTCACCGCGGACACCTTCAGTTACTAGTCGTCCACGAGCAGCCGGAGGAACAGCAGCGCCGGTTGGATGGAATTGAAATTGTTCCATATCAATTAATTCAACACCGGCTTTGTAAGCCATGGCATATCCACTACCAACATCTGCTTGGGCATTTGTTGTAACATCATAAATTCGTCCTGCACCGCCTGCAGCCATGACTACAGCGGGAGCCCTGAAAATCTGGAATTTTCCGGTTCGAATGTCTACAACTGAGACGCCAGCTATGCGTTTTTTATCGCGAAAAAGTGACGTGGCAAATACCTCATCTATGATATTTATTTCACGTCTACGAAGTTCCTCAGTTAGAGTAGCTAAAACCTCGTGCCCTGATCTATCTCCAGCATAGCACGTTCGGCGAAAAGTTTGGTGGCCAAAAGGTCGTTGCATTATTAAACCATCAGGGGTTCGAGAAAAAATTGCTCCAAAAGATTCAAGATCATATACACGTTGTGGAGCTTCATTAGCTAAGATTTCCGCAAGATTCTGATTGTTTAGGTAAGCTCCGGCCGTACAGGTATCACTTGCATGAATGTCACATAAATCGTCAGGATCCAGATTAGCTAGCGCTGCGTTAATTCCTCCTTCGGCCATCACTGTATGGGCTTTTCCAAGAATATCCTTGGTGATTATTGTAATTTCTTGATTAGAATCGGAGGCTGCAATGGCGGCACGACATCCTGCTCCCCCCGCACCAATGACTAATACATCTGTGTCAATGATTTCGAAAGTCATCATGATTCCCTCAATTCATTAGCTATCCTACTGAGTTTTACTGGAGAACTAATGATCTTCTCTTTGAAAGTAAATCGCAATTCTAAGGGTTGAATAATCGTTTGTAATACCCAATCCGAAGCCTTGCTTTGTGCAACCTCATAATCTTCAGCTTCAGTGTTTCGGTCTATGCGCATGAAGAAATTGAAGGGTTCTTGTTTTGTACTTTCTTTTGAGATAGCCCAGAAGGATTTTCCGCCTTCAGGAACGTTAATTGATCCTGTCAGTTCATACCATTCCTCAATTCGGATTTTCCCTTGCTCCTCTCGATCAACACGTGCTTTTGTCATCTGAACATTTCGTAGCCCCGATACTTGTTGCAAGAATTGGTATAACATTTCACTTGATTTTTTTAAATCAAAATCAGAAGTAGTTAGTTTTACATAGAGATCTGTTCGAAATAATGGCATTGAGTTGTACACCTTCTGTGGGGTCTCAGCTGCGGCAAAGTCTTAGAATGTATTAAACTTTACTCATTTTGTTGAATTGAAGCAGTGGATTGTAGATAAGAAATTTCGTTTTACGAGTTTTTATCATCTGATTTCTAAATTCATTATGAGAACGATGAGGATCCCTATAGCTAAGAAATATGAGCGGACGAGTTCAACAATATTTAGTTGCCTCAGTATTGGCTTATTCCTGTTTCTTATTCAACGAGTTCTGTTTCCTGAGAACGTAATTGGAAATATTCTAGGTTTGTTCATTATTTTCGTTTCATCGATTCTTGTTGTTAGAGCATTCTATTTTGAAAGAAGAAAAGAAGTCTTTGACCTAACCAACCCAACAATTTTCGAAACTGGTCTCCTAGTCTTTCAATCTCAGCAAAATCGCTGTGCAGTCTTCTTTACATTTTGTATATCGTCATGGAAATTAAAAAAGATCCTAGCCCAGCGGATTCTAACCATACTACTCAAAATCTTACCTGTTTCCACGATAGTAGCCCTTGAATGGACATCAACAAGAAAATGTTTCATTAATTTCTACATCAAACTTGAGAAGTCTTCCTTCCTTACTCGAACGAGAGAGTTAGTTGATAACATTGACAGTAGTTTCAATAAGATGCTTGGAACTCCTTATGTTCAAAAACTGAATGCTGAAGAATTGATGAGACATTTTTCTCTGGGAATTCCAGGGATTATTCGTCAAATTCAAGGGAAGGGAAAATATTCCATTAATGTTCGAACAGATGTTACAGCAGAAAAACGACTATTTTCCCTAATTAATCCGGTTAACCGTGACACAATAAACCAGGTTTTCAGAGAATTTTCTTCTCAAAATACGAGACTAATTTTGCCAATTCAACGAAAAGATAAGAATTTACAGATTGCGGAATCCTTTGTGATGATTTCAGATGAACCACATAATAATAGACATTACAAACAATTACAACAAAATGAAATTTCATTGAATAAAATTCATGCATCAAAATTACTGCGAATGTTTGGTGATGTATTATCCCGAAATATGATTCAAGATGAGTATGAAATATCTGATTTCAAGACCGCCGTTGATTTTATTTTAAATGTTGTTCCGAGAGACCACCAAAGTGAACTAGAGAGAGAACCACCATTTGAGCGAAAACCAACTATACCGTCTCAGCATATGGACCCCTCAACATGGAGAGAATTTTTAATTCAAACTTGTAGCGACCTAGACCTATCCTGTGCAATTAACCCCCTAATTCACATTGACAAAATCCCAATAAGATTTGATGCAAAAATTTGTGATAAAGTGTTTTTCATAGTGTCTCATACCAACGATCAGCATCTACGATGGCTAGTCAACACATGGACGAAACCACATGAAACCACCGAGCAAAAGGAAATTGCTCTTTTAATCTCAGAAGACTCACAGAGAACCATCATAGAAGAAATGACCTCACCAACTTCGAGATCCTACCACATCAGCATTATTTCCACAAAGAAGGATTTAAAAAACCAGTTAGAAGAACTTAAGAATCGAATTCTTACCGGAGGGGAAGCAGTAGTCCAAGTTACTTAGAAAATGCTTTATAGGCTTTCTGACTTCCTTCAGAGAAGGTATTTCAAATGGTTAAGAAGAATAAACCTATTTCAAAGCAATCCTCCAAGGGCGAAAATAAGAAAGAAGAGACAAAAAGTCGTCACGAAACCGTTAGACGTGAACTCGTAATCAGTGAAGAACAAAAACAGGAAATGGAAAAAGAAATCCCTACTATGCGTGTGATTACACCTAGCGCAATTGCCCAAAAATATGGAGTCCGCGTTAGCATCGCAAAGGCGGTATTAACAGAGTTAGAATCAAAGGGACTAATTCGTCAAGTGATTTCTGAAGGAAAATTCAAGTTATATTCTAAAACATCAGCCTAGCAAAGAGGTATCTACATGAATGCCTCTACACTCACACCTAAAATCCCTGTAGAAATCATAATCAATAATGATATCAAACTTGAGGGAGAGCTACAAAGCATCCTTTCCCCTCGAACTATTGACCGGATAGTTCCAAAACTCCCTATCGCCAGCCGACTACACCTTTGGAAAAGGGAACTGTACTTTGAAATAGGAATTCGTATGGGATCTGAAAAGTCTGTTTCCACCTGCAACGCAGGTGCCATCGCATATTGGCCCCAAGGTGATGCGGTTTGTCTCTTTTTTGAAGAAATGACGCCGTTTAACAAAGTCAATCCATTAGGCCAATTTGAAACGGTTAATTTTGACAGTATATTTAACAAAATTCAATCCGGAATGCCAGTAGTGCTTCGAAAACGGGTTTAACCCATACAAAACTCAGTTTTGCTTCTGAACATTACGTGTGATTGATTGTAGAATTTGAGGGGTTTTTAATTTCCCTTCTCAAGAAAGAAAATAGGATGAAACACAAGACAACATTAATTTCATTATTTGTGATTCTGCTATTTTCCAATTCAATTTCATTTTGTAATTTGGTGCTTACTCAAGATTGTTTCACTCAAATAGTTTCTCTTAGTATAAACAAACCAGCATTAGAAATTGGCGAAAGGCTTCAAGTCAACATTGTTTACGATTTGTATTATGATCCTCTGGACCCGTTTGGAATAGGTTCTGTGAGTATTACCATAGGGATACAAGGTGAAATCGAGTTTATTACACAACATGCGTTTTCAGACAGAGGATTCAACATAGACAAAGAGATTACCTTGGATATTTCTTCTTCTCAATGGGCACCTAATGAAACAGGACAAATCGGAATCATCAAAGTTGAGGCCTGGGTACAAGATTCTTCTGGAGCAATGACTGACTCCGTTGAGCAACCATTTACTGTCTTGCGAAGCCCCCTCAACATGGACCTTACACCGTTCCCATCATCAATGTTTTACCATGAAATAATCAATCTTTCAGGCTCTCTTCACAATCCCAATAATGCTTCAATCCCCATTCCCAATCACAGAATTGATATTGTGATATTTCAAGAAACACAAATTATACAATCATATTTACAAAACACTACACTGCAATCAAGTTTCACTCAAAGTATTGACACTGAACTTATCGGTACTGGCAGATTCAATTGTAACATTACTGCACAGGCAAATGATGACTATGTACAAGAAAAGACTTCTTTTTCCTTCTTTGTGTCCAAACTTAATCTCACACTGTCTATAACATCAAACGCTTCAGTAATACAAACTTACTACCCGTTAATGAATAATTGCTCAGTATTGGTGTCTGCAACTCTTAATTGCCAATTAGTTGGCCACAGCGTCGATGATGCTAATGTAACCTGCAGTTTGGGTAATTCGACAAAACCAATGAGTTACCTTGACCAAAACCAATTTTTTGCTGTTCTAACTGCACCTTACTATCCTGGTAATTATTCAATCATTGTTCGAGCTTCCATTCCTAATCATAATCCCATTAACAACTCAATACCAATCCAAGTTGTACAACGGAAAGCACTCATCCAGTTGAGATCAAACTGTTCATTGGCTGCATATGGTGATACTATTCAATTGACAATACATGCAATTGATGAGACTAC
>JBHLNC010000083.1:0-7531 GCA_048937435.1 Promethearchaeota archaeon
AAAGAACCTGAGAGTAGCCTCTTAATGGTCTTTAGAGGATTTCTTAAGATTTTGACCGCTCTGGATGGATCCCTCAAAACTCGCTGAATGCTCAAATACAATGAGTAGCCGGGTATATGCTCAAACCTTTTCTGATACTCGATGTAATGTCTCCATCTTTCTTCTTCTGTAGGAGAAGGAGCGTGCAGAGGTTGCCAGACCTTTTCGGACTCGGTTCTTAATTCCGAATAAATCCTTTCGACCTCATCCCAATCCGCTCTTGGTAGGCCTTGAAGCCACGGCGTGCCAAGTTCATAGCGCTTGTCAGAATGTGCGACGCTTCTTTTTCTCAGCAGATTGCAACATTCGCTGGGATCCACCTGTAAATCATATAGCTCTTCCTCGCCACGCGGTGCCCAACCGGGGCTATGGCGTATGTACTTCCAAGATCTTTTTCTTATGGCGACTCTTCTGGATATTTGACCAGAGTAAACGTTAGATGAGTAGAGATATTTGTCATTCTTCAATTTTCGATTAAGGACAATATTTCCAAAATTGGTATTACTGATGTAGTCGTCAACAACGACGCCGTTTCCATTGGTAGAGACTAGAGGTATTCTTAGGATGGATTCACATAGAGGCATTGCGTAACCGAGTTCCCCATGTTCCCCATGAGCATGTCCGTGATCAGCCGTTACATAAATCACAGTGTCGTTTCCAACGATATCCCTTATCATTCCTACCAGGTTATCCGCATCATATATGAAGTCATCGCACGTCATCTTGGTAGTTTTGACACTTGCACCAGCAAATCTGCGGGAAGCGATTGGGTTAAAAAAAAGAAAAATAAACCAAGGTTTCTTGACAGTTTCAATCATCTCCTTCAACTGGTGGTAGTTCTCGGTTGGAGAATTTTGCTTGAAGAGCGTGATTCTCGTTCGGGAACCTTTCCAGCTTTTGAACTTCAGTAGGTTTCCTTCGTAAAGCTCTTGCACGTATCCATACCATACAAAGTAGGTTTCGTAGCCAAGATCCTCTAGGCAAGGCAAAAGTAGTCTTTCTCGATTTTTTTCCCTCATGTTTTTCAACGGGGCATAATCTCTATCATCAAAGAATACCACGCCAGTTTCATGAGGGAATAACCCAGTAAACATGCCGATTAGACTCATTGCAGAAGATGCTGCACAAGTCACATAATTTCTGTAGACAGTCCCACTTTTTCCCATCGACGTGATGTTGGGTGTTTCGATCTTCCCTCCATATAGTGCCAGCCTATCGGCACCCATTCGATCAAAACATAAAACTAAAATGTTTTTATGTAACATATTGAGTTGCTCCCTTGCAGTTACCTCTTAACCTCTCATGAGAACTCACATTCGCGAAGTCGATGACCTATCTGCAACTTCTTGTGTTTCAATTTGGACATATTAATTGCTTCATGAAAAACTTCTGGAAAAAACGAAACGGCTATCTCTATTAGGATAAAGGTTCCCGTTTCCTTATGCGCGCGCATTTTTTCCAACTTGAGATTTTTGCGGTGTGAAAATCATCTCTACCCAGTCTGGTTGATAATCGCTCTGTAAATCTCGCAACCTCCGTTAGAGTATACTGTATTCATGTTGTCAAGGATGGAAGAGATTTCAGTGATATTCCATGCGCTTTCTACGTTCCAGCGTTGCGAAAGTAAGGCACCATAAACAAGATTCATTCTTCTTAGATAAATGACATCGTCGGTTCGAATTGTTGTAGTATTAAGCAGAACCTCTACTCGATCTCTTCTTATCATGCCGTAACTAGATAATACGCTGTTTCTTGCCATATCGTCAGCATAGATCATTGTACGGTCAGTGTTCATTCTTTCCGACAACCATATAGCCCCAAATACATCCTGCTCATCAATGTATCCCATTGTGTAAAGCATTAACCCCATTCTATACTTGCTTAAAGGTATGGACCAACTGCTGTCTCCCGTTACCTCATAGACAAATCCTGTTTGAAATAAAAAGTAGGGGACAAGCAGAATCAGAAGCAAAATCAGAACCAGCGATTCGGTTTTCATGCGTCCCCTCGCAAAAAAACCCAACAGCGTTTTGCCGCCTAAGATACAGAGCGGTGATAAAAGGATAATCACGATGTGGTAGTACCTAGTCATATTTAAACCACTGGCAACACCAGGTACAGCTATACATGATATTAGTATCATCATGCTTAAAGACAAGGTGACGACATACTCGGACTCGGCAGCGAGAAACCTTTTTTTTCGTCTGGCTATTAGTGCAATGAAACCGACAATGATTAAGAATTCTGTGGCATAAGCAAAGATTCTACCTAGTAAATGCCACCAAGATGGGGCACTCTCCACGCCCAACCCTCTTAAGACTTCTTGCCCCCTTGATGCTGGATCAAGAAATTCGGTCGTGCTTGTAAGCACATTCTCGCCCATATAAAGAAGCCCAGTGAATGGCGCTGACGCGGACACATAAATGTACCATGAGAATAGTATAGCAAATAGCATTACAACCATGCTTGCTGTAATCCTTATAGTCCTTTTCCTCAAAATATACACAGAAAGCCATGTGAAAGATATGTAGAACATGAATATGTAAGACAACGAGTAATGTGATACTGCTAAAGCAGCACTGAAGATTATGAAAAGCATTCCTTTTCGTCGGGGATTTATTTTGTCGTTGAAAAGCACAAAGAGTAACAGAACGAAAAAGAATTCAGCGATCATCTGTCTGGCCAATCCTAGCATTTCGGTGAAAAATGCAGAAGTTGCCACAAAGAAAAAAGTCGAAACAAAAGCGACTTTCTCCCCCCATTTCCTTCCCTTGTACAATTGATACAGACCTAAGGGAACAAAGGAAAAAATCAATGGATACACGATTTTCAGTATCCATGTCGCTGACATATTCAATATACTCGAAAAGACTGTGGGAAGCACCGTTAGACTCAGCATCGCATTTATCTTGTCGTATTCGGGGGAATCTGCGTTAATAGTTGAATTCCAGTATGAATTGCTTTTTGTTAAATTGAAAGTATAGTATTCAACATTTATATCGTATCCATAAATGTAGTCGGAAATGAGCGCTGCGTGGAATAGAAGGGCGATGGCGATCATTAGTAAAACTAGAGAATGGAATTTGGAAGGAACCAACCTATTGGAAACAATGCTCAAAACGACCAGTATCGAGATCGTTATTATCATAAGCAGCAATAGCACGTTATTTTGGTAAACGCTAGCTAGTAGTGTTCCAGCAACGCTTAAGAAAGGAAGAAAGACAAAAAGTCCGATACGAAATAGCGAGCGTACGCTTGAGCCTTTTGCAACCGTTATATTGATGTCAAAATCCTCTCTATTTGTCACATAACCTAAAAGACACATGAGAAGTACGGCGACATTTATAATGATTATCAAAGGCCACTGTGATAGAGGCTTTGATGTGCCGACCATCGGACCGAACTCGTTTATCAATAATCCTATGAACATCAAAAACGCGATGCTCAATCCCACAGAAACAATAACGGTTTCTGTCGAGTCGAGATCCTTTAATTTCATTAGTTTCAGAATGACAATTCCTGGCACAAAAATCAGAAAGAGAAAACCGACAATTTGCCTGGCAACCGCGACGTCAAAAAGTACTGTCACGTACATAGCAATTTGCATGACAATCACGATAATGAGTAAATTTCCGAATTTTAGGCCACTAATTTGCAAGGAATTCACCTTTTTCACCCCAGTTTGGCAAGCTTCCCATCGGTTAAGGTCCCTCACGCCTAATACTGGATAGGGGTATCGTAAGACAGAAGATATAAATAGCGGCTGCCGGTACTGTATATGCAGAGAACACATAAACACAAACGTTTATTGTTAGGAGCTCTGCAATGAACACTGAGATGAGAATGATGAGCATCTCTACGTTCAAGGCGACAATCTTCACGGCCATCATTCTCACAGGGGCAATCTCCCTTGCCTTAGGAACAGTGTTGCACTCCACAACTATTCCCAGTTCAGGGGGAATTATACTTGGTCATACTTCACCATTGCACGTCGAAGGAAAATACATAAAAGACGAAAATGGAAACATCGTGCATTTACGAGGTGTTTGCAAGTCAGGGCACATCGCTGTTCCTGGTGGGTATTGGCAGCCGGAAGGTTCTTTTAACGAGTATGGTTACGGAGTTTGGCTTCCAGATGCGGTAACTTACAACTTAGAAGAGATGAGAAGGCTAGGCTTTACCATTGTCAGGGTTTTCCTTCCAGAAGTTGGTCGTTGGCTAAGAAACCAAGACCCAGGCATTGGAATAACACCTAGACGCGAGATTACATATGTGATAAATGAAGCAAACAAGCTAGGAATGTATGTGATGATAACACCCTGGGCAGTAGATAACGCAGTGTCTGGTGGGCAAACGGGCATTCCTTGGGATCCATATACAAACCCTACAGAAAGAGGGGTACTTCCCGACCGTGAAGCTTTCATCAATTATTGGGCTGGTGACATGAATTCGCTTTCTGCTGAGTATGGAAATTTCCCAAACGTTATCTATGAGCTTTGGAACGAGCCTAATGGATGGAGCCCAGACTTTGATATGCAAAGAATGTATTTTGACACATGTCAAGAAATTGTGAGTAGACTTCGAGCAAAAGGGGACGAACACCTCGTTGTTTATCAATTTGGTTTTTCTGGGATGGAAAGCAATCAAGCTCTTGCAAAGGGACAAGTAATTGAAGGAACAAACATTGTCTATGCGATCCATTCGTACAGAGTAACGGGAGGACCTAGCTTCACTTGGCACTTCTACTCTGGTCAATACCTTTACGAGGATGTAAAAAAGATCCTGTTGAACACAGGAGACGGGGTCACGAGATCTTATTATGTGCAGAATGTAATTGACAAAGAGGTACCGCTCATCGACACGGAGTTTGGCGCAGCAGTTCCAAATTATATTCCTGATGGAAATTATGAAAACGAATGCACTTGGTTCTACAACGTGATGACGTGCTTTAATGAATGGGAGTTTGGCTACGTTGACTTTGAATGGCACTCTAGAGATGTAAGGACTCTTGGAATCCTAGATGACAACACGAGATTTCCTTGGCGTCCTCCTCTCATTAGAGCTGGAGAGATTTTGGTAGAGAGAATTGCGAATGGAACGACCTAGAACACATTACAGGATATTTTTACTGAGCCGAAATAAATAAGGCCACCGCATTTCCAGAGGCAGCTTGCGTAACTAGCTCTTAGTGTCCTTGCATCTGTCGATTTGACCTTTAACAAAACCAAAAAACCAAGCTGTTCGTTTGAAAGTATATTGGATTGGTAGCAAAAAGACGCTTTTTCGTCGCATCACTTTATAGGCGATGATCGAGTACCATATGCCTGCCAAAAAACCTGCTAGAGGAGACATTTTATAGAAAGCCATTATGTCACTGCTTTTGCGAATTATGTAATCCCCGCCATAGCCGTGCCAGAAACCCTCGTCCCACAGAGCTTTCCAAGTTTTCCTACGTCTCTCGTAAAATGATGCTGAGGTAGCTCTATAGAGCAACCAGCCTGCCTTTCTAATTCTATATTCCGCGTCAGCGTCTTCACCTACCCCAGTGATGTGTTCATCAAAACCACCCACCTGTCTGATAGCTTTAACTCGGTAAATGGATCCGCCGGTTCCCATTACCCTTGTTTGTGTTGCTACATTCCCTCCGTATTTGAAATCGACTGCTTGAAATGGAACATTTTCCAAGAAACCAACCAAGTTTTCCCTAGGCCAAGTCTCATATCGAGCTTTAGCAATTCCGACTTTTGGATTCCGCTGCATAAACTCTACTTGTTTTCTCACGTGATCACGTGGCAGTATCATGTCACCATCAACCCAAATTATGTAGTCTCCATCAGCATTCTCAACTATTACGTTCCTCGCATGCCCAAGTCCTCTCCACTCATCATGGAAGACCTTGGCTTCTATATCAATCCTTGAAACACAGTCTGATATTGCTGGCAATGTCTGATCTTCACTACCGTCATCCATAAAGATCACTTCCATCAGCTCATGTGGAAAATCCTGATCAACCACGCTACGAACAGCTTCTCTAACCAAAACCTCGCAGTTTCTCACACATATCCCTATAGTTACACTGGGCTTCATCGGACAATCATCTCGCATTGAAGATCTGGCAATACAGGAACTTGCTGATGATCAAGCTTTGACCCTGCTTAGACACAACAGTGTCTTCCCCATTCTTTCTCATTTCAGACAAAGAATCAACGATGGCGAGTTTCGAAGAACAACACTCAATTGTTCAAGCCAACAGCGTCTCTCTATGTTGATGCCCTTGCCCCTCTGACTTTCTCAGACTCCTTCAAGAACGGGAGGAACAACATCCTTCACGATCTTGCTATATAGGTTCAGAAGCTTAAATTGGATGTTCCACCACCGCCCCGAAGAAAAGAAGTTCCCTTTCGGGAATATCTTCTTAAACGCATTCACACTTTCTCCACGAGTCTGAATGCCATCAGAGTTCCCAAGGTTCTCCTTCATAGCAACTCTCAGGAACCCTATTCTCGAAGGTTCGTACCCCATTATCTGCGAGGCAATCCAATCAATTGAAAATGGGTCAATACTGGCCATGATGAGGTCCAATTTCGCGGGGGAACTACCCAGCGCAACCAGTCCATCAGCGACTGTAAGATGTGGGTGAAGTATCTTATTTACGCCAACGATGGCCTGATTTAGAAACGGATGGTATACTATCTTTCTCGGTGAAGCTATGCAGCCGAAGATGTTCTTAAGCGCACACGTGATGTGAGTGGCACGCATTGTTTTGAGTTTTGGAACATTTATGAAAAGGTCAGTCTTCAATAGAGATTGCGGTATCTTAAACATGATTTCGCGTCCGCTCACCCGAACTTTCGTGTCACTTGTGCTGTCATTCGATAAATTGAAAAGCTTAACATTCTTTTGACGAGCCAAATTCTCATACCCAAGCATCAAGAAGGCATATTTTGTACGCATAGCCGTAGCATCAGCCTCGACAATTTGGATGTCTGTGTCCTTGCTGTATCTTTCACGAATGCAATCTATGATCCCGGCGACAACTCGCGGGTCTGTGGTATAACCTGTAGCGGCGTTCCAGTAATAGCACAGGTTTGGTTTGATGAGGACGGATTTCACAGGTGCATTTGGCTTGAAGTTTATAAGATCTAATGCCTTCGAGAGAGAATCCGCTATCTCTTCTTCAGAGCCCCATGTCCGAACTAAACTGACCAGGCTACCCATTCAGATCTCCTGGGCGAGTCAGTCTTGTCGCCCTCGCCAAGAAAATACACTGGCTAGTTATCGACTTCGCAGCAACTAGCATTTCTTCTTTGAACCTCTTCATGAAGCTGGCGTCTGCTGACTTGTCGAGCACTATCCGAGGATTCCGCGCGCGCTTTCCTTCTCATGGAACTTGTATGCCTCTTCGACAAGTTCGATTGTTCTCAGCCCGTCAGCGGCCGAGACACACGGACTTGAATCTCGTTTCACGCAATCAAAGAAATGCTCTAACTCT
>JBHLNC010000084.1:0-7504 GCA_048937435.1 Promethearchaeota archaeon
GCTCCTCACGTTTAAAGCGGCCCGAATCATTGATGCCAATCAACCAGCTACCAAAGACGCCGCTATTGCCAAACTCTTTGCGTGTGAAACCGCCATTGAATCTGCATCTCAAGCCCTTCAGGTACTCGGGGGTATTGGCTATACAAAACAAAAACCAGTGGAAAGATATCTACGTGATGCTCGACTCATGACCATTGGTGGGGGAACGGCTGAAATTCTCCGCTACCTGATTCAGCGTGAAGTGTTCAAAGAATACGACCTGTAAAGAGGTTCATAGCGAACTAAACAGACATTGAAAATGAGCAAGTGATTTGGAACCTGCAACATGTTGAGGAGATTCAAGTGAGTGCAATATTCAGAGCCGAAGCCACAGGTTATTGGCTACGGATACGCCAATTCACTCCAAACGTTCGCAAGCTTATCCTCAGCAACGTCACACGGGCCTTCGCTTGGGGCATAACTTCAACTATTTTCAACATCTATCTACTCACCCTTGGATATAGCAACGCTTTCCTCGGCATGTTAATGTCTCTCAACGCTTTTTCAATGGCTATATTTTCACTCGGTGCAGGATCCTATGCCTCTCGAGTTGGTCCGAAATATGCTATCATTGTTGGATTGCTAATTTCAACAATTGTGGGCTTTACTCAAGTAGTGTTTCCTATCGCTATCGTCTTAATGATAGTTGCAGTATTATCTGGACTGGGAGCTGCACTCATCAACGTCTCATATGGTCCCCTAATGACAAGAAGCTGCACAGCATATGAACGCACACACGCCTTTGGAACCAGCCATTCCCTAACCATTCTCAGTTCATTCATTTCAAATAGTATTGCAGGATTTCTCCCGAGCTTCATCGCATTATCTCTTGGTGTACCATTTGACAGTGCAATCGCTCTTCAATTAGCGCTATTAGCTCATGTAATCCCCCTTGCTCTTAGCATCATTCCAATGTTTACGATCCACGAATTTGAAGTCCCTGTATCGGACCCAATGAACAAAATTCAGAGTGAACTCACACCAGTCAAACAGAAAGAAGTGCGGAAACTCGCATTAAGATTCGGCACCGTTAACCTGCTAATCGGCCTTGGGGCAGGATTCGTGATTCCTTATCTAAGCATATTCTTCTGGGAATTCTATAACTTACCCCTTCCTATTATAGGGTTAGTACAGGGCCTGGGATCCTTATCAGTTGCTATCGGTACCTTTCTCTCTCCTGTCCTTTCCACTCGCATAGGCAAAGTTAAAACAGTCCTCTTTTCACAGACATTGTCCCTCCCCTTTCTCCTTTTCATTGCCACCATCATCAACCCCTACATCGCCATTACCAGCTACATTCTTCGTGTAGTTCTCATGAATGCTGGAGGACCTGTCGATAGAACCTTACGTATGGAACTCACACCTGAAAATTGGCGACCGAATATGGAAGCCGTGACCAGCTTTGCATGGAACTTCCCCTGGGCATTTAGTACGCTAGTAACAGGACCCCTCTTTGATTTAGAGCTATATCTAATCCCCTTCTGGTTTACCCTCACGAGTTACTCCGCTGCAACAGTATCTTATGCAGCTTTCTTCTGGAAAATTGAAGAACGCCAAAGAAAGTCCACAGTAAACAAGAACAAGAATGGTGTGAGCCGGGATTAAAAAAGAGAAGGGAACCGGACATGAGTTCATACCAAGAAAAGTGGGTATTGGGAAGAAGAAATTTGGTTTGTTCGGTTGATTTTGAGGAGTGAGAACATTTATATATGTAGACCTCTACTTAACTGTGTAGAGCTCAACATAAGTAGGAGTCTATACAATGGCATTCTGTGGTACAGGACGCATCGATACCAGCGAAGGAAGCATCAGCCAAGTCCAACTTATCCTCCTTGCTCTTCTCAATCGTGGACCAGCTCATGGATACCGTGTGCTCCAAGGGTTACGTGGTAAACTGGGTGGTTGGAGACTGAAAAGTGGAACTGTATATCCCGCCCTTCACCGTTTGGCTGAAAAAGGCCTTATATCTAGTAAACGTGTACCCCAGGACGATCGACCAGATGCTGTTGAGTATTATTTGACTCCGAAAGGGAAAAAGACCCTCCACGAAGCAATTGGAAATCTTCGATCAGGGTTCAAGGTTCAGGACCATTTTTGGCGATTCTTGGGAACAGGCATGAATGGCGAAGTCCAAGACAAGCTAATCGAATGGTCAGTACGTGAGCAAAGCCCCATGGCTTTTATGGCTATGAAGATGCAATGTGATTGCAAGCCTGGGCATTGCACACCGCGACATCTCCGGTTCTTTAAGAAGTATCGGAAGTATCTAGAACGAGAATTGGAGTGGGTTGAACAGCGCCTTGATGAATTGAAGAGCTCTGACGAATCTGAATAGAGGTGAATCAGTAATGTGTGGACCAAAAGAAGCTCGTCATGGATTTATGGGATTTGCACCCTTTTTCCGTCACATGTGGTGTGGTCCAGGGTTTGAACCAAGTAAAGAGTCTCAAATAAAGAGCCTTGAAGCAATGAAGGCAAAACTCAAAGACTACATTCAGCACATCGATGAACGTATTAAAGACATTGAAAAAGAAGAGAAGGTAAGCGCGTAAACGTCAGTTTCGCAACGTGGGCCCATTTTGAATTGCGACGTCGCATCTCTCTTTTTTCTGATGCCTTCACAAGATTTTATTATTTAGTCATCCCGCCTGAGAGGAGATTGCGCCTGCAAGGATTGGGAGACGTTTCTCCTGCTCGCTTGTTGGTGTTGGAGGAACAAAGCGTTGAATCTCTCTCAGAGCATTAGTATAGAAGCAGGTGCATACTGGGAACGGGTTCAACGGTTCACCCCTGATGCTCGTCGAATAATCGTGAGCCAGGCCATTAGTCGGATCGGATTTGGCCTGTATCAGGCAATTTTCAACCTATATTTGCTGTCACTAGGTTATTCTACGACATTCGTAGCAGGGCTCCTTTCAATTGGTCTGTATACAATGGCTGTAGGGGGATTACTAGCGGGTCCATACACTTCCAGGGTCGGCGAAAAGTATTCAATGATTCTTTCGGGGATCATCTGTGCCATCACAGCGGGAATGCTCATTGCTTTACCAGTTCCCAGCATTCTCATCATGATGATCATTTTATTCTATTTTGGAAACAGCTTACAGATAACCTCCTATGGTCCACTGATGGCACGGAGTAGTACATCTTTTGAGCGCACCTACCTATTTGGTACAGGGCAAGCTTCTCGAATTGCAACCAGTTTTTTTGGTAGTTTAATTGGTGGATTTTTACCGGGATTATTTGCTCTTTGGCTTATCGTTCCCATAGACAGTCCGATAACCTTCCAACTAACTTTAATTGTCTGGGTTTTATCCAGTATCATCGGAATTGCACCACTACTATGGCTAAAAGAACCAAAGCCTTTCAACTCCAAGTTTGAAGATGAACAATCTGAAGAAACAACTACTGTATCAACTGAACCAACCGGAAAGGTTAGCATTGTTATCCGTTTCTTCATTTGCAGTTTGTTAGTAGGTTTAGGTGCAGGGCTCATTGTTCCATTGATGAACGTCTTCTTTTGGGAATTCTATAACCTTCCAACATACATGGTGGGTACGATTATTGGATTGGGTCAAGCAACGATGGCAACAGGCGTATTGTTATCACCCATTCTCGCAGCCCATATTGGCAAAGTAAAATCCGTTGTCATGACACAATCGCTTTCCCTACCCTTCATCCTTCTGCTAGCTTCAGTGATTAATCCCCTTGTTGCTATTATGAGCTTTCTACTACGGGGTGCCCTGATGAATGCCACCATGCCAGTAGGTCAGACTCTACGTATGGAATTAGTACCGAGTTATTGGCGCCCCAATCTTCAGGCGCTGAACAGTACTGCAATGAGCATGGGGCGGGCTACTAGTGTTCAATTTGCGGGTCAATTCTTCGATCAAGGTCTGTACCTTATTCCCTTCTGGTTAACACTCGGTTTCTACGGCGTTCAAGTTGTTCTATATGCACTCTTCTTCTGGAATGCCGAGAAAAAACGTGATGATGACCTTCAAGAACAGAACTATTTGACTGAAGCATTGTAATCTAGTAGTTCACTAGGTTCATTTCAATTGGTTTTCCTAAAACTGCAAATTTATTAGGAACGATTTTTATCAGAAATATGAATGGTACATGTGGTGGGAGATATTGAGACGAATTCGTATTGCAATTATCTTCGTGTTTTCTATTACTCTTCTATGTATGCCGCTTGTTTCCTATCAAAGCCCACACCTTATTGGTGTAAAGAATTCGGAAGCTATGGATACTGACTTTTTCAACAAAAGTGTACAAAGCACAGATCTTGAATACAATCGCGTATACGAATCTCCAATGCCATCAATATTACCTCCAGTTCCATATCAGCATGAACCGACCTGGAATCATACGTATGGATATGAGACCCAGGTCCAAGCGGCTGAGTGTCATATTCTATGTAGTGATGGTGGTTACGCACTTGTTGGTGCGTCTGGTTTTGACATCAGAGTTGATCGTACTGATAGTTTTGGAACCCATCAATGGAATAGGACCTATGGAGGAATGGATTTTGAGAGTAGTTCAGCAATACTCGAAAATTCTAGCGGAGGATTCATCATTGCAGGTTATACCAGAAGTTATGGCGCCGGCGACTTTGATGTCTGGATTCTGCGAATAGATGCTCTGGGCAACCCTCTTTGGAATACGACCTTTGGTGGAGCAGGTAGTGATTATGCCCAATCCATGATTGAATGTAATGATGACGGATATGCAATAATCGGATATACAACAAGTTTTGGCGCTGGTGAAACAGATGTTTGGTTGATACGACTCGATGGGGATGGAAATCACCTCTGGAACACCACTTATGGTGGAACACAATTTGATTATGGAACTGATCTAGTTCAACATCCCGACAATGGCTTTATCATTGGAGGCTATACAGGTCCTCCAGGTGACTATGACTTCTATTGTATCCGAACCAACTCAACGGGCCACGCCCTTTGGGAACATAGGTATGTTGGACCGAGTTATGATTTATGCCATTCAGTCTGGCGGGCGAGCAATGGAATTATTGTTCTTGCTGGAGAAGGATATAATCCGGTATCTGGAAGTACTGATGGTTGGATTCTTTTTCTTGACAATGATGGGAATTTAATGTGGGACTATTTCTATGGAGGGGCGGACCTTGATGTGTTTCGTGATATCATTGCATGTGATGCTGGTGGTTATGCCCTTTGTGGATTTTCGTATAGCTATGACACGATGTTTTATTCGAAGTTGTGGGTTGTCCGAACAGACGAATGGGGAAATATGACCTGGTATGGCTCTTTTGGTACATCTCCGGATTTGTCATATGGCTGGTCCATTACTGAAGATAATTTTGGGAATCTTACTATTGCTGGTCACGTGAATAGATCAATTGATGGCCATCATGCCTTCTGGCTTGTGAATTATGAGCCATTGAATATACTCTGGAGAGATGTGCCTATGGACCAGTTTGTTGGTGCTGATGAGCAGTTTGTTTACAATGTTGAAGCATTAACAGTGGTATTAATTGATCAATATTGGGTTAATGATACCACTCATTTCTCTATTGATTTGTGGGGAGAAATCCGCAATGCTACGCCATTGACACCCGGTAAATATGGGATAGAAGTTTGGGCCAATGATACGAATAATGAGGTAATCAATGCGGAATTTTCGGTCACCGTTACATACTCAGATGAATGGACCGTGCTGGTGTATCTTGATGGTGATAACGACTTGGAGGAGTATGCATTCAGTGATTTGAACTCGATGGAAACAGTGTTGCCATCACCAGACGTCCATATTCTTGTGTTCGTAGATTTTTGGTCGACATTGATTGCACCCTATAGCGGTGCACGTTGTTACGAAGTCACTTATGATACTGATCTGAATACGATTAATTCCGTGGAGCTTTCTTCTCCGCTCCCTTTGGAGCCAAATATGGGTCATTGGCAAACCCTTCGGGATTTCATCGTGTTTGGACAATCATATGCTCCGGCAGAAAATTATCTCCTTATCTTATGGGATCATGGTTCGGGTTATGAATCAGTTTGTGTTGATGAAACGAGTGATGATTATCTGAGTATATGGGAGATCCAAACTGCCCTAAGTGACTCGCAGGTTCAGTATTTGGACATTGTTGCCTTTGATGCCTGTATGATGGGACAACTCGAAGTAGCTTATGAGCTGCGTGATGTAACTGATTATCTTGTCTTTTCCGAAGAGGGGGTGCCAGTTAGTGGATTTCCGTATGAAGATATTCTGGCTAACCTCACTTCGTTCCCTGCTTCAAATCCTTTAACTGTGGCTGAAGGCATGCCGTATTTTTATGGTTCGGCATATAGAGTTGGAGGCCGGTATCATGATCCTTTGATAGATTGGGCTTGTTTGTCTTCTGTTGATACATCTCAGCTTCAAGACATTGTCGATAACTTGGTACTCCTTGGTTCAGAACTTAGGTCGTTACTTGATTCACCGTTGGTGTATGATAGGGTGTGTATTGCCCGCGTATTCACCCAAGGTTTTACACGTGCGGATTTTGTTGATTTGGGTGGGTTCGCTTCGGCTTTAGTTAATGTCTTTAGTGACGCCATGTATCCCCAGGTAGAAGCTTTGGCTAGGAATCTTGGTGATGCGGTTACAGGTGCAATAGTGCACGAAGAACATCTTTCTGGTGTGCCGGAGGCTACTGGGCTTGCTGTGGTTCTTAACAAGTATTATGTTCATTTGGATCTCGCCGAGGATACGGTTTGGGATGAATTCATGGATGAATTTACTGATGTGGGATCCACTCAGGGCACGGCTGTTGGGCTAAGTGCGAATGCGGAATATTTTGGGTATTTGGAGTGGATTGGTGATTCGGTTTTTTATGAATTCGTACCAGCGGTGACTGGATTATACACTTTTGGTTTGGAAGCGCTGTTGCTGGATTATTTCACCGACTTTGACTTGTATCTTTACGATGACTATAATGAGGTCTTAGCAAGTTCTCTTGGGAGTGACTCAACTGAGTCATTCACTGTTCACCTAGACCGTGGAGATACATACTATATTGAAGTGTACTCCTTTCCAGGTGATACGGACGGTGTTGGTGTCTTCCACCTTACCGTTCAACAAGGTGTGACCACTTTAACTCAGGCTGAGTTCTGGGTACTTGTCATGGTTAGTGGGATTGTTATGATTATTGTGGTTTCAGTTGCCGTTATGGTCTTTCTGCTAAGAAGAGGTCCCTCAATATCGAAACCCCCTCCACGTCGTTACAGACATCTTCCAGACACTCCTTCGTCAGAACGACCAGAAACTATGCGATTTTGTGCCTATTGTGGTGCACTAATCCCTTCACGAGCGCAATATTGTCCTGTCTGCGGTTCCTCCGTGTAGCATTATTACCAGTGACGCTTTTTATCACACGACTAACCTGCATTGCTATAGGAGAGCTACAAGCGTACAAAAAAACTCCTCTTAGTTCCTA
>JBHLNC010000085.1:0-7444 GCA_048937435.1 Promethearchaeota archaeon
AATTAGGAGAATTGCACCAACTCTTGTCAGAGTCTTTGCAGTATCTACATTTGACAAAACAAGTCCACCTCCAACGCGATGAGTGATTACTGGTAAGTTCAGAATATATTACTAACGCTTTTTGAGTTATTTAGGAACCCGCATGCCTTAGATAGCATTCTCATTATCTTACTAGTTATAAGGCAAAAATCTGTATGCTACTATTGATTTGGACGAGGAGGGCTAACCCATTTTCGTGAGCTTCTGAATGAACTCCCAGTCCTCATCGACGAGGCTTTGGAAGTCTTGAATCCAATCATCTCGTCGCTTTGGATGGAATAAGTGTCGGAATCGGCCCTGAGGCTCCAACCACTCCACAATCGGCTTCTTCTTGTCAGGATCCTTCACGTATCGCATGCTCGGGGATGACATTGTATAGGCTCGGGTTTCACCATCATACTCCCAGAGCGGATGGAAACAAGTTTCTACCGCAAGTTTCGCCATCTTTATCCCTAGCTCTTCTGGATACCGCCAGTTCCGATGACAGGGCGATAGCACATGAATCACAGCAGGACCTTCGACTTCCATCCCCTTTCGAACCTTGACCATAAAGTCACGCCAATGGGAAACCGAAGCCGTGGCACAATATGCGGGATCATGGGCTGCATACACAAGGGCTATGGGCTTCTTCCACATCGTTTTTCCAGGAACTGCACGACCTATCTGGCTAGTGGTCGTCCATGCATACTTTGGCGTTGCCCCCGAACGTTGGATGCCTGTATTCTGGTACGCTTGGTTGTCATAGATGATGTAGAGAAAGTTATGCCGGCGTTCGATAGCGCCACTAGCGGCTTGGACACCAATATCGAATCCACTGCCGTCGCCGCTGAGGACAAGAAGGTCGGGGATGTCCTTTTCAAGACCTTGGCGTTTGCGAGCTTTGTAGGCGGCTTCAATACCGCTAGCGTTGGCAGGGGCGTTTTCGAAGAGAGAGTGCATCCAAGGGACACGCCAAGCAGAATAAGGATAGATAGTGGATGCCACTTCAAGACAGCCGGTGGCGTTGCTAACAATGGTGTTCTTGGGTCGAGGGAGGGCATGCATTGCCATCCGGGCAACAGTACCAGCAGGGCACCCAGCGCAGAGGCGTTGACCGCTAGTGAAGAGTTCTTCTTGGTCAGCAATGTCTTTGAGTTGGGGACGCCATTCGGGTTTTTCTTGGGTCATCTTTTTTCCTCCTGAATTCACTTCCTAACAGTAACATACTTGACGAGGTTCCGGGGGGCTTTTCCGGTTGTTTTCAGTTTGAGGAGCTCTTTGTACATGGCTTCAAAGTCATCAGGTGTGACATCCCTTCCGCCGAGACCACCGTAGTAGCCAAGAATCGTCGGACGGGTGTCCTGTTCATAGAGGGCGCTACGGACTTCAGTGAAGAGAGGACCTCCATAACTTCCTGTGGTATGAGTGCGTTCAAAGACACCAACAACAGGCACATCAGCGAGGGTTTTAGCGAGTTTCTTGTGTGGGAACGGTCGAAAGGTACGGACCTTGAGGAGCCCGACTTTCTTGCCTTGGGCACGGAGTCTTCGGGCAACGTAACGGGCGGTGCCTGCAGAGCTGCCTGTGGTGACGAGGACAACGTCAGCATCCTTAACTTTGAAGGGTTGGAGGTATCCATCGCCGTATTTGCGTCCAGTGAGTTGGGCCCATTCGTTGTTGATTTGAGTGATGACAGGGCGGGCACGTTCCATTGCGTCCGTGTGTTGGAGTTTGGTCTCCATGTAATAGTCAAAAAGTTGGAGGGGACCTATAGTAATCGGGTTTTCGGGATCGAGTTTTAACGGAACGGGTTTGCCGTCGATTTCAATCATCATTGGTTCACGACGCCCCACGAATTTGTGGGCGTCTTTTTCATCGAGGAGGTAGACGTTTTCCAGGGTGTGGGTGAGAACGAATCCATCGAGCATGGTCATAACGGGAAGTTGGACATTGGGGTGTTCGCCGATGCGGAACGCCTGTAAGGTAGCGTCGTAGGCTTCTTGTGAGTTCTCGCAGTAAATCATGATCCAGCCTGTGTCACGTTGAGCGAGAGAGACGGTGGAGTCGCCGTGTATGTTGATTGGCCCGCTTGGTGCTCGGTCAGCAACCGCCATGACGATTGGCATGCGTATGGAAGAGGCAAGGAAGATGACTTCGTGCATAAGTTCGATGCCGTTGGCTGCACTGGCTGTAAAGGTGCGGGCGCCAGCAGCAGCGGCTCCGACACATGCACTCAGGGCACTGTGTTCTGATTCGACATTAACATATTCGGTTTCCACTTCCCCGTTGGCGACAAATTCAGCGAATTTTTCGACAATGATGGTTTGTGGTGTAATAGGGTAGGCGGCACAGACATCGACGAGGGCATGTTTTGCGGCATAAGCGACGGCTTCATCACCGTTGATTCCCATTAGGTGTTGTTTTACGGTCATTGGTTTATTCCTCCTCCATTTCGATGCAATTGACTGGGCACTCTTCAGCGCAGATACCACAACCTTTGCAAAAATCAAGATTGAAGTGAATATCTTTGCCATCCCAGCTTATGGCAGCATCGGGACAAAAAATCCAGCAAATTAGACAGCGTGTGCACTTTTCTTTATCACGAATTGGTCGTTTGTTCCGCCAGTCGCCAGTCTTGTATTCGGTGGCACTTTTCCAAGTGACACCAGCGGCGGGGATATCCTTTGAACCAGGGAGCTTCTTAGGCATGTTTCACTACCTCGTCATGGGCTCGTTGGATGACAGTGGCGTTCCGACTTCCAATTCGTTCCCCAAATTGGTTATTGACTTCTTCAAAGAGGCTTTGCAGTTTCACCAGATTCGTAGCCCGAACCAAGGCGCCCAACATGGCAGTGTTCGCGATTGGTCGTCCAATAATTTCTCGGGCTAAATCCGTGGCAGCGACTGTCCAGACTTCCCCTTTGAATCCTAAGCGCTTCGCGATGGTTCCACCATCTTCGCGGGTATTAACAATGAGCTTGGTTTTTCCATTGGTTCCTGCTATAATAGTATCAGGGACCTGGGCAAGTAAGGTGGGATCGATGACCACGACATATTCCGGTTCGTAGACTTTGCTATGTAACTCAATTTCGTAATCACTAATTCGTGCAAAGGCCTCAACCGGTGCTCCACTTCGTTCAGGACCAAAGAAGGGAAATGATTGTGCGTGTTTACCTTCAGTGATAGCAGCCCGAGCGAGGAGTATCGAAGCAGTCCAAGCGCCTTGACCTCCGCGTCCGTGAAACCGGAGATCAATAATTCGTTCTGACATTGGAATGTTCACCCAACTAATCACGATTTGGAATCGCACTCGCTTCGAAGGGAAGCGTCAAGTCTTTTATGCTTTGCTCATCTTACGTAAAACATATCCCATTATCCTAGTTCATTTCTTCCAAAGATAATGCTGAATTGATTTTAACCTCTGGCTAGCTTGCGCACCGAAAGGTTTAGAAACGTTTAGGGGATTGTAGAGCCAGTCTAAACAGAGTTAATCGAAAAATAAAGGGCTGACGGCTAAGGTTTAGCGCTTTATGGTCACTGGGTGACAGACATTGTACATGAAGTATCGGGACCGATTTCATCAACTGGAAGAATTAGGAAACCTTAGTATGGGTCGCTTCATGCTCTCTGAAGTACTCACCAAAATGGCAAATACATGTAAACAATGCCAACGTGACCGAATGCGATGCACCCTTCGACCCCTATGTTCAGACCGCGTCTTCTTAAACATCCTCATCGCACTAGGCGCAAAAACCGCAGATTTACCCTCCTTTTGTTATCAGGTACATCTCCGAACGCTCCAATCCTATTTGAAATCTGGAGCCAACCGTGATCACCCACTTGAACCCCGCTACCCCCTTCAGTACTTCCGTCGATATATCCAGTTCAAGAAGGATGACCACGATGCCAACTTTCAAGCTTTTAAAGAATATCTGGAAAAATCCACAAAACAGTCAGTTCATGGTTATGCACTCAACAATACCTGGTACTTTGGTGTTGGCCTTGGCATTTTTGTTGTTGATGTCAAGCGTGAACTTGTCAGTTTAGATCCTGATGGTGACATAGTAAAGCGGGAAGCCCTTGAGCCATTACTGACCTTCTTAACTCAAATGCTTCGCCTTCGAGTGGAGATACTGAAAGACATGGCCGACACATGGTACCTACGAATGGAATTACCCAAATTTTCAGAAACAAAATTCACTGAAGAAATTCAACCAAAGTTCAAAGAATTGGAGGAACAGTGGTCCTTTGTACGTGCTAACGATATCAATCTGAAAACACGATTTCTCGTGAGTTTAGATCCTGCACCTGATCTATCGATTCGACTTCAAGGGCTACGAAAAACAGTTGAAATTTTAGCTGAAATTACGAAAGCAGCTCCAAAGGCTGGCAAACCGACTAAACAAGCTGAGAAAAGTACCGCTAAGGCTGTAGAATCAGCAGCTAACCCATCGGGCTAGCATTTTTTGAGACTAATAATCAGTTTCAGCTCTTACTGGTTCATCTCTGTCTTCGTAACGTCGCCCAAGACGAGCACCCAATCTGTCAATACCCCGTTTAGCTGACTTCTGAATAGATTTTGCCAAGTCATAGAGAAATACTAAGACAAAGAACAGCACAAAAGCGACAGCAACTATCTGGAAGTAAGGTTCAAGGAGGGGTATAGGGAAATTCCCAGGAAGGAAGATTGGGGAAATGATGACATAAACAACAAGAATGAAGAAAATGTAAATCAAATCCAATGGAATTCGTCTTGGATGTTTAGAATCTGCTGAACGCATTCCAGGGAGCCGACTGATGACAAATTCAGCAAAAGCATCAGCAGATCTGGCAAATTGCATTATGGCTTCGATGCCAAAGAGCAAAATCACTAACAAGACTCCTATAGCTAAGATAGAATAGCCAGTTAGTACAATCATTCCGGGAGGAACAATAGTGTAGATAACGAGAATCGGGTAAGCATTCAAGACTAGTTGGAAGACGGGCAATATGAAGAAATAGAATAACCCTATGGCAAAAGCAATTAACCCGTTAAGGATAAACTTAGGAAAGGAAGTGGCCAATTGTTTAGCAACGTTCCGTCTTTCTTCTTTCGCTTTCTCTTCTTCTAATTCGGCTTTTTCTTCTTCGGACATTTTATGTGACCTCTTTGGCTCATTGAACCATTTTCGGAATAAATAATTGCACTTTGAGGCTAAAAGCCTGCTCCTCAAAGATTGGTTGGAAGGTGAAGAATCATTTCTTTTCTTCGACTTTTCCAGTATCGAGGTTAATTTGGAGTTGTCGAGAACGTTTCTGGCTTGGAATGTTCACAACCAGTTTATCCTCTAATTGCTCTACTTCGACCCATCGAACCCACTTGCCAGTTACATCATCAAATCTGTGGGTTTCAGCATCTTTGACTTTTTGTAGAAAGTCTTTCAGTTCTGGTACGGTTCGAAAGGTGTATTCTCCCTTAGTACTTACAGCTTTGTAGGGTCGAAGGGCAAGAGTGTCTGCTACTGCTTCGCCGCCGCGAGCGGGATAGGTTAAATCATGAAGCGTTACAATGCGATTACGCTCAGAGAACTCAATGGTACAGGTTAATCGAAGACGCCCAGTCTCGCCAAATCCAGCCTTTCCAGCCAAATTACGGCAAGTAGTGAGAATGTCTGACGCCTCAACCGTCCCATACCGAATCCATAAATTAGCGAGATTATTAATGCCAGAACCTTGTTCTCCCCAAACGACGACTGCTCGTCCGCGTGGCTGATTAAGACCCTCTGACAAAATCGATTCCACGGTTTTTTGAAAATCCACTTCATTAGCACTTTCTGAGATTCGAATATGGATGGTGGCAGAAGCAATTTGTCCACCAGCGCTCTTGGCTCCACGAATCATTTCCCATGCTTTTTCTTGTTCGATAACCTGCTTCACGGTGAGCATCCCCGATTTTGGATACAACAAAGCCATGCGCTTAAACTTTCCGCCTCTTATGAAAAGAATTAAGTGTAAACACTAATGATTGAGGAAAGAACAATCTTCATCCCTTTATAAATAATAAACTCGTTCGCATGTGAAAGTCTAGATGTCCTCCCGATTAGGTCGAATCAAGGGTCTTGTGCGCCTCGTTACTGGACTTCGACGCTCAGGGCGAGTCGCTTTTTTGATTGATGGACCTAATGTACTCCGACGTGAATTCGAAGTTCGGTTAGACGATTTGAAAAGCCTCGTTGGTGAACTCGGGAAAATCGGTGTCGCAAAAGTCTACTTAAATGAACGCGCCAGTGTGAAATTACTGGAGGCAATCTCCAATAGCGGATTTACACCCATTGTAACCACCTCAGATGTTCACCTTCATATGGCCATAGATTCAATGGACTTGGTTCTTGGTGACGCTACTAAACTCCTCGCAATCTTCAGTCGTCATGCACGGACCGCACCTATACTCCGACGAGCTCGGGAACATGGAATAGAAACGCTCGCTATCGGTTTTGAACCAGGATTTTCTGTCGCTGTACAGAATGCAGCGGATCACATTCTTCGCTTGGATGAATCAATAGAACCCCAAATCCGTGAATTGAAACGCAAAAAGAAGAAAGATAAGAGGGAAGAGGAGCCTGACAACTATGAGGATTGGGATCTTGATTACTGAAATCCACTAAGGGGTTTCATCAATCATGAGATATTAGGAAGAGGCTTATTTGACGTTAGACGAGAAGTTCACGAATCTCTTCTTTGGTCAGCGATTTAAACTCACGAGCGTCTGTGTCTACAATCGATATTTCCATCGCTTCTTCGTCAAGTTTCTCTTCAACAACCTGTCGGAGTGTGTCAATGCAGAGTTTCACAGCACCAGGCATTAGCTTCATTGAAGGTTTGTAATGTTTTGCCAAGTACTCACGAGCCGCTTCCGAATTATACCCAATTGCAGTAGCTCGCCAACTCCAGTATGATCCAGAAGGATCAGTAGTAAAAATTTGAGGCCCCTGTGTGTCCACACCACCAATTAACAAGGAGACTCCAAAGGGTCGAATCCCACCAACCTGGGTGTAGTTCTGTTTCAGGTCGCATACCTTCTTAGTCAGGACTTCGACATCAATTGGTTCACCGTAAGTGATCTGGTTAATTTGACTTTGAACCCTAGAAAAATCAACCAGAACACGCGCATCGGCATGAAGCCCAGCAATCGCACACCCAATGTGCTTATCAATCACATAGATTTTCTGAATTTGATCTAAATCCATTAACGGCGAGGTTGCTTCTTTGTGTACACCAATTACAGCACCATTTACGGCTTTGACACCAATTGCAGTTTTTCCTCGGCGTACAGCTTCCAGCGCGTATTCAACCTGGTATAACCGACCTTCCGGACTGAAAATGGTAATTGCGCGGTCATAAGCTAAGCTTCTTTCCATCATATGGTTCAACCTCTCGTAGGAGCACG
>JBHLNC010000086.1:0-7368 GCA_048937435.1 Promethearchaeota archaeon
GGTATAGGAGTCGTACCCGGGAAGCCCCGTAGTTATTTCTTCAATTAGCAACATGAGGGCTTTTTCTGAGTCCATGTCTCTCACTTCAAGACTGGCATCATCGAAGATGAAACTAGCCTCCTTCCATTTGCCCTCTCCGACCTGATACATCATATAGAGGTAATCATCGGTCATCAGAATTGCGGATTTCACCTTCCATGCTTCCTCTAAGATTTCAAGGGCTTTGCTTGCGTTCTCCTCTTTACTCATGAGACATCACATCAGTGTAAGTGTACTCAGCATTGGCTCATAAAAATACGGCGGTAGAAGAATGGTAAACCTTCCCAAGTATTAGGGTTTAATCCATGAAAATACGAAGTATCGGACTTTCCCCGTTTCTGTTGCAGTTGCTAACACAAATCGTTTGCGTACAGAAGTTGCGAGTCGACCAGCGCGGACGACTTCAATGGCTGACACTTCATCGGATTTGGCTATAACTTCAACAGTGAAGAGTGAATGGTCAATACCGGGACCTTTACGATACACTGCAAAATCTGCCCCGAATTTTAAGCCTGGACGAACTATGAATCCTCGCTTTCGTAGATCTTCATAGACATGGTATTTCCGGCTGAATTCTTTATGCTGCTTCTCAGCAATCTCGATTAACTTCTTTTCTTTCAGGGGCGTTTTGGCATCTGCGATGTAGACTTCAATAATGCCCTTTCGTAGTAGATGAAGTGCCTCAAAAAAGGAAAGCTGTGAGGGACGATCAAATTCCGTGGATTTGGGTTTACGAATGCCAAGAGGCTTGCCATAAAAGCCCTTACTGTAAAGGATTGATCCGTCTGCAGGGTTCCATACAACTACTTTATTCTCAACAATTTGTGCAGGAATACGGGAAGCTTTTGGCATCGCAACTCACAGGGGAATTCTTCTGGGTATTGTGAGATTACGGGCTTTAAAAGGAGTCCGATTAAACTCTGGCAATGGCAATTATTCGTACTGCATCTGCTGCATCCTCTGCTGCATCTGCAATTTCCTCGAGGTGTTGTCCTAAATCCTTTAGGCGCAACAGGACTTTGATGTCGAGATTGGATGCGTACAAAAATTGGGTGAATCCTCGATGAGCTGCATCTGCGTCACGTTCGGCTGAATCGACCTCAATCGCTAGTTCAACGGCTTTATCAGAATTCTGTTCTATGAACAGAATTGATTGTCGCATCTTGTACACTGCATCCGTTAGAGAGTCGAGCATGGCTTTGAAGTGTTCACGAATTTTTGCATCAGGTTGGAACTCTTCCAGTCCTTGAAGATCCCACGCAGATGCTTCGCAAAGATCAGCAATATCATCAGTGCGCATTATCAATCGGAAATAATCACTCCGTCGAAGCATCGTTTCAGTCACAGATAGTACGTCCAGAATTGTCCGTTTAACATTGTCCGCTTCTCGTTCAAGCTTAGCTAGATTGTTAAAGTGATCCCGCTGGCGTTCCTTTCTTCCGTCCATCCAGTCTTCAATCATCACACGGAGGGCTTTTGCAGCTCGTAACACGATACCTGCATGATCCTGGGCGATAGCTATAGCTTTGTATTCTGCGCGATTATTAGATGATTCCAAGGTCACTTTCGTTCAACCTCTCGACGATGGTGGGTCAGGTAACCACCTATTAAAGCATATCGAATCCGCTTCAAGTCCCTCCAATCAAAATGAGGGGAACTGTGAGCGCCACTACAATGATTCCCAACGTTAGACAGAACATCCACCAAGGCAGCTTCAGGGCATAATAACGAAATACCGCTAAGGCTCCCAATCCCGTGATAAAAGCCACCACCATCAATACAAGCAATATCGGAATCAAAGGTACAATCAGTAAGACATTTCCAAAGATGAGGTCAACGGTTACAACCCCAAAAGCTGCGGGCACTCCTAATAATAGGCTTAACCGGAGTGCTTCATCGCGTCTCACACCTCTAACCAAAAGCCATGTTAATGTCATTCCTGATCGGCTTATTCCTGGTAACACAGCAACACCTTGGAGCAACCCCAATACAAAGGCTTCCCGAAGTGAGATATCTCCCAATGTTAGATTGCCCTGTACGCCTGGTTGAAAATACAAGATAATACCAGTCACAATAAGGAGGATTCCAACAAGCAGTGTCACGAAGCTTCCTAAAAGAACCGTTACCAGGCTTCGTAGTAAGAAATACAAAGGCAAAGCGGCAATCATGGTTCCAATAGTGCCTGCTACGACAAAGACAAAAAGTGGACCAAATAATTTCCTTGATTCATTCTCTACAGTTGGTTTTTCTTCTATTCGAGGCCAGATTTGTATGGCAAGTGAGCTAAAGATGTCATGGCGATAAAAGGCAATTACGGTGAAGGCTGTTCCAAGGTGCAACCAAAAAATCACTGAGAGCGCAAATTCGGGAGTGAAATAATAGATGTTTGCAGCTACAAGCAATATCTGGCCTTCACTGCTCACAGGCAGATATTCTAGCAATCCCTGTAATAGTGCTAAAACCAGTAACGGGATAATCATTAACGCGTTCACCGTTATTGTCTCCGATGGTATGTCTCTCGCCTATAAGGATTACCTGCGAAAAGGCGCCCATTATCGAGCATCTAAAAAGGACTTGAAGCTAGTTTCTAGAATCCCTAGTTCAGCTTTCGCGAGCTGGCGAATCGCTTAAAGCCTCCCGTTGTAAGAAGCCTTTCGAGGACTAGCCCGTGGATTCAGATCAGGACCTTCCATCCGCTGAAAGCGAGAAGTTAACGCTCCTTCGACAAATGGTTCAAGATGATACTGTAAAACGAGAACTCATGCACTGTCTCAGCGATGGTATATGGCATACTACCTCGGAATTGGCACGGTACGCGCGCGAAGCAAACCCTGTAATTGGCTTAGTGACCGTGGGTACAATACTAACTCGTATGCAAGAGCAATTGGGTGAACATTTTCTTGAGCAAATGGTGCAGAAAGCCGAAGAAGGGGTTTCCTCGTGGCGGATTGGTGTGGAATGGCTAGATGTCGTGAATGAAGTGCTAAAACAGAAGGGGAAACAAACTAAGCCCTCAATATTCGATGAATAGCGCCAAACTTTCTAAAATCAACGATGATTTTTCGTTCAATTTGTATAAAAACACGGTCTAAGAGAGCATTCATCAGGAATAGCCTTTTAATCGGTGCAAAACTTAAGTAGGAGCAGTGAGGACGGTTATTTTAGTAAAATAACGGTGTGACCCATGCCGAGAGAAAAAACGACACGCATAGTTCCCCTTGCCCCAATTGATCGCCTCATCCGCAAAGCTGGTGCAGAACGAGTCAGTGAACATGCTGCCACGGAACTCGGTGAAGTCCTTGAGGAACTCGGAACCGAAATTGCTTCCATCGCCAAAGAACTTTCTGAATTTGCTGGACGGAAAACCGTTACCCGTAAAGATATCCGGCTGGCATACAAGCAATGGAAAAAAACTCGCCGGTAACACAGTCAGGACAACGAACAATCTCAAGGCTTAAAATGAGTTCCATGACACAATCATATTCTGTACCCTAATTCTTAGTAGGTGACAACATCATGCCGCGCCGTTCACTTCGAAGCAACCTAATCTCTGAGCGAACAAAGACAATTCGTTATGCCATTCGCGACGTCGTCGTCACGGCCAAAAAGCTGGAAGCCGAGGGGAAAAAAATTACTTACCTCAACATTGGTGATCCAATCGTCTATGACTTTGAAACGCCCCCATTTTTAGTTGAAGCGTTTTGCGATGCTGCGAAACGAGGATTTAATGGATATTCGGCTTCCGCAGGTATTCCAGAATTTCGAGATGCCGTGGTTGATAAGGAAAAACGCATTAACAAAGTTTCAATTGCAGCTGACGATGTTATTGCAACTGCGGGGATTTCTGAAGGCATTCAGATGATGATGGCTGCACTTGTTAGTCCCAGCTCTGAGGTCTTAGTTCCTGGACCAACCTATCCTCCCTATTTGGCGTTTGTCCGCTTCTTTGGTGGAAGAGCACAAACCTATCGCTGTATCGAAGAAGAAGGTTGGCGACCAGATCTTGATGACATTCGCGCCAAAATCACTGAAAACACAACTGCGATAGTCCTCATCAATCCAAATAATCCCACAGGCGCGATATATCCGCCAAAGACGATTCAAGCCCTAATCGACATTGCTGGTGAATTTGGCATTCCTCTGATCTCGGATGAAGTCTATGATCGGCTGGTGTACGATTTGGTCCCCACAAGCACTGCGGCTCTCGCGAAGGATGTTCCCGTCATTGGGTTCAATGGCCTCTCGAAGGTGTATCTGGTTCCTGGATGGCGGATTGGGTACATGTATTTCCACCATCCAAATCAGGACTTCGCGGAACTCAAAGAACACATCCTCAAACAAGCCCGCATCCGTATATGTACCAATGCCCCCGCTCAATACGCCGCTGCTGTAGGACTTCGCGAATCTGATTCCTACCTCAAAGATGTCCTATCCCGATTACAAGACCGAAGAGATTTAGTTTGGAAACGACTTAACGAAATCGATGGCATATCAACATCAAAACCAGAAGGGGCCTTCTACATTTTTCCCAGCATTGATTTACAAAACCGCTGGTCAACCGATGAGGAATTCGTAATGGCGCTTCTCAAGGAAACAGGAGTACTTGTCGTTCACGGATCTGGCTTTGACCCAGTATTTGGCTCTGACCACTTTCGATTAGTTTTCCTTGCGCCTCCACCTACTCTCAATTCCGCCCTTGATGCAATACAAAAATTCGTTGAAAGTTAATACGCAATCCACACAAAACCAAGTATCGGTTAGGGGTCCTCTTCGGGTTCTGTTGGTTCATAAAATTCAGTTGGTTCTGTGGATTCTATTGGTTTTGTAATATTCATTCGTGCTTCCTGAACCATACGCCCAATCGTCCCAAACATCCGCTCGGGAGAAAACATCGGCATCGATACGTTGTTTTGGACAGCATTGAAGATTTCGTTATGATTCAAATCAGTCGTCAGGCGAGTAGTGCCGATTTCTGTTGGACCGCGAAAAATACGAACGGCCCATTGATCTCCTACACGTCCGAGTTCTACCAAGTAAGATGTCATGGGGAGGAGATATTTCTGGGTGATGGGTTGATATTCTTGGGACATCAAAAGCCGCCTCTATTTATCGTATCCATCGACATGAGCTAAAAAGCCTTTGTGCCCGGTTTTTCTGGCACTCAAGAGCTGAATCTTAAGCAAGAAGAGCTTGAACTTCGTCAGGGAACTCGATTTCGATATCATTGCGAACTAACTTGGAAATTCCAGATTCAAGGTGTTTTTGCAGATTTTTTAATCGTGCAGTAATCCGCGCGACTTGTTCTTCGATATGTGCGATTTCAGATTTCACATCCCGATGCTCCCACTCAGCACGTTCCAAAGATTTCTCTAAATCCCGACGTTCATCCGACGACACCCCATCTTCTAGCTCCTCTTTCCGAGATGCAAGGCTGGAAAACCGCAACCGATATTCATCTAAATCCCCTTTCTCAACTACCCCGATCTTTCGATCCAGCACTTTTCGATTCAAACTTGCCTTAAAATTCATCTTGGCATTTTGAATAGCGTCTGCTAACGCCGTCAATCCCGCCTTCAACCGCTCAAGATCATCTGTATCACGCTGGAAAGCCGTCCACGGCTCCTTCGAATATGCATCAGCCCCCTCACCCGCTACAGAGGAGATCATTATCGACTGACCTGCTGCCTGACCTAACTTCTTAAACGGTTTCTTGAGAAAATTCAACTGGTTGGTCACAATCATCCGAATACTATCAATTTCCTTGCGGATTCCATCAATCTCTGCCAAGCCAGAATCCATCCTGAACTGCTCAATCCCTTCCTGCTGTTCCTCAACCCTCCCCGCGGTCTGCTCTTTTTGCTCCCTCAACTTCGCCAATTGCTCGGATAACGCCAAAACTTGTCGAGACCGCTCATCAATCTCCTCCACTTCCTCACCAATACTTTCCACCTGCTTCGCTAATTTCTCTTTCTCCCAAATTTTCTTAATCTTCTGATATCCCTGCCCAATCGACCTAAATTGGTAATCCAACTCTTTGATAGTCTTCTTATGCACCCGAGGCAACCGTGGAATATAGCGACGCCCAGCATGCGTCGTATCCTGCAAATAATCCTCCAAATCATCCAATAGTTCCTCGACCGAAGAATAGGTAATCTCCTCCGGAAACGCCATATCCTTTGCACTACTTTTTAGCCGGGATGCCAGCTTCTGAGCAGAACCAGGCACCGTTAACTCCCCGTCAACCACTACTTCGTCCAATAGTGCATCCGATGTTTCCACCGTTTTCTCCAACGCCTCATCAATCCGGTCCAACTGCTTCTGGATATCCAGCCGATAATTTGAAAGCAACTCACTGGTCCGCTCAGCAAACCACTCCGGTAACTCATGTACGCCAATCACAGTCAATCTTCACAACCTCGCATCACAAAACAGAAGCACCTACTAAAAAAATTACCTCAAGAGAATCCTAATCCGCACCCTGCCCCAGCCGCTTGCACGAAAAGCTTATCAACGCTCTTCCATAGTCAAGCATGCAACGGTAAAATCTTATGCTGTGGTGAGCGGGCAATTATCCATAACGCTATCCTTTTCAACATCAGCCCCCGCAAAGACGAAGTGGGACTCCAAGCCAACGTCATCTTCCGCAAACAATACTGGCGCGTCCCCCTCAGCGACAACATGATCCGCGAATTCCTCCGCGCCTACAAAGAATTCATGAGCCACGTCCAAAGCACCGACATCCCCGCCCTCCCCATCCACATCCAAGGCACCAAATTCATCTTCTCCAACATCGAAGACCTCCTCCTCGTCTTCATCAGCCACATGCAAGACGACGACAGCCGCGTCAACGAAAAGGTGAAAACCGCCCTCCGCATGCTCGTCGGCAAATACGGCACCGAACACATCAAAGACATCGCCAACAACGACAACACCCAACCCATCGAAGACCTCATCGACAACTACATCATGAGCAAACTCAAAGTCAGCCTCGTCGGCGAAGGCGGCGTCGGCAAAACCACCCTCCTCCGCCTCCTCAAAGGCGGCGCCCCACCCACCGAATACGTCCCCACCATCGCCCTCAGCATCGAACAAATCGAAGCCACCCGCTACGGCACCTACCAAATCATCCTCTGGGACTTCGCCGGCCAAGAACGCTTCCGCCGCCTCTGGACCATCTACTTCCGCGGCAGCGACATCGTCTTCATCATCACCGACTCCACCCTCAACAACGTCATCGCCACCAAAGAAATCCTCGACGTCATCCGCAAAGACGCCCCCGGCGTCCCCGTCTGGGCCATCGCCAACAAACAAGACCTCGAAGGCGCCCTC
>JBHLNC010000087.1:0-7367 GCA_048937435.1 Promethearchaeota archaeon
CAATAAATGTGAAACTAACTGAAGTATCTTCCAATTGGTTTAAACTCCGGGTGGAAGATAACGGAATTGGGGTTCCTCGAGATCACATTTTGCCTGCTTTCGGTCAAATTCTTTATGGTTCAAAATATGAGCATAAACAAGCACGAGGGCGCTTTGGCCTTGGCGGCAAGATGGCGTTCTTATTTGGTCAGATAACCACAAGCGAACCTTTACAGGTACTTTCAGCCCCAGCTGATGGTAATCATATATTTGACGTGGTTTTAAGACAGGACATCGAGGAGAATAAACCTGAACTTGTCAAATGGGAGCGAAGAAAGAATCGAGAAAAGCACCATGGGTGCACTCTTGAGTTTACATTAGAAGGGAATTGGAGTTCAGCTAAACGCTTCATCATCGATTACATTGAACAAACTGCGCTTATTACACCCTATGCTCACCTCACTTTCACTGAACCCGATGGAACTGTTCATAAATTCAAACGAACGGTGAAGGTTTTACCACCACCACCTACACCTGTGAATCCCCACCCGAAGGGAATGGATATTGAACAACTCTCACGGATAATTGAGGATACAAAAACACGAGATATGGTGACCTTTCTCCGAACACATTTCCACCGGGTTGGACCCAAAACAGCCAAGGCGTTTCTTAAGATCATTAACATGCCTTATTCGCAAGATCCGCGTGCCCTCAAACCTAATGACTTGGTCAAAATTGCCCGTGGATTTGAACAATTCGATAAGTGGCTCCCCCCAGATGCCCGGGTTCTTTCCCCATTGGGAACCAAGCTTCTCGAACTGGGCATCCGCTCAACTTTGAATCCAGAATATGTGAAAGTTACTCAACGACCTCCAAATAGCTATGGAGGTCACCCCTTCATTGTCGAATGCGGACTAGCTTATGGTGGCGATGTTCCTATGAAAGAATCGATTATAATTTACCGTTTTGCAAACCGCATTCCATTGATTTTTGACGAATACAAAGATGTTTCAGCAAAGGTGATTCGAGCTATTCCTTGGTCTCGATATCGTATTCGACCAGGAATGCCGATAGCAGCTTTTGTTGCCGTGGTAAGCACAAAGATTCCATTCAAAACGGCAGGTAAGGAATTCATCGCTGATCTTACTGAGCTGGAATATGACATCCGAATGGGATTGATGGAATGTGCTCGAAGTTTGAAAGGTCACTTGCGCCAAAAAGAAAAAGTGCAGCGCGAACAGGTGCGGGCTAGTGTTTACGAAAAATATCTTCCCATCATTGCTCGAGATGTTGCAGCCTTAGCAGGACGGCGAAAGGTTCCTGACACTAAGGCGCTCATCCAAAGTGCCTTAACGATTAAACTTGAACAGGAAGAAGAAGATGAAGAAGCACCTGTTCCAGAAGAAGAAGGAATTCTAGCCGAGAATCCTCCAGAGATGACTGATTCTGAGGATTCGGATGAAGAGGAGATAGAGGAAGAATAGGAGAGGAGCAAAATGAGTGAGGTAACACCTGAGCAAGTTATTGAAAAGCTTTCTCGTCGATGGAAACCAGCAAAGCGCATAAAACAAATCTTAAAGATTGATTCAGGACATCTTCGTCGCCTTCTTAAGAAACTAGAAAAAGATGGTTTGGTCGAGTCTCGAAAACGTGGCGGACAGCTAGTATGGCGTCTCGTTAAGGGCGAAGCGAGTAGAATTCAAAAAATCCGAAAAGAACCCAAAGCCTTCATTGAAGAACAAAAGACTCCTGACCAAATTTCGTCTGATATGAAAAATTTGGGTCAGTCAATGTATATAACATTATCAAAAAATGAGTTTCCTGAAATTGCTTTGCCTAGTCGAAGCACAAGCAACATTCGTTTTGATCAAGAATTTGGACAATACGTTCTTGCTGGAAAAACTGTAACTCGATCTACTCGAAATGTTGGTCAGATTCGAAGCTTTAGCCAATTTGTATGGGTTATGCGATTCCTGAAGGAACTCCTCGGCGAAGGCAAGTCCAGTACACTTCGAGATATTTATTACCAATCTTTTGGTTTTGGTGTCAAATTTGGCCAACAGAGTGAAAGTGATACAACCATCACTGACGTTGAGGCGAAATTAAAAACACCGAGGGAATCGTTCCGAGTTTTTCCAGAAGAACGGGCAGCCATCTATGGTGATCTCACTATCGAATACACATCACCCCAAAAATACGCAGGAAATCGTATTAATCTAACAGATCACCCCGACGGTCTTATGATAGGACCCTATTTGACTTCTTCGAAATTCGTTGACTGCAAAGCGAATAAGGTTATTGCCATCGAATCAGGCGGAATGTTTACCCGCTTTGTCGAAGACGGCGTCCATGAATCACATAATGCCATTCTAATTCACACAGCAGGCCAAGCACCACGAAGTGTTAGGCGAATCATTCGAAGATTACGATATGAGTTAAATTTGCCAACCTTCCTTTTTGTTGACGCTGACCCATGGGGAGCTCATATTGCTATGGTAATTATTTCCGGTAGTGCTTCAGCAGCTCACTTGAGAGGGTTAGCAACTCCTGATGCTATCTGGATGGGAGTCTGGGCCTCAGATATCCAGAAATACAATCTTCCAAGTGATCCCTTTACTGACACCGATAAGAAACGAACAAAAGATTTACTAAAAGATCCACGTTATCAATCGAAATTTTGGCAGAAAGAGTTGAACCTCTTTTTGAAAAATGGGAGAAAAGCGGAACAGCAGGCTTTTAGTCGCTATGGACTAAGCTTTGTGACAGAAGAATATTTGCCCAAGAAGTTCAAAGAAATCGCGCAACTTCAACGTCAAGGTGTACTCTAAGAAGATTCCCGAATATTTGGTGGGTATATGGATAGCCAGAATTCTTTTGTACAGTGACGAAGCCATTCTATCGTCAAGCACTTCTGATGTGAGTACGATGACCAAAGTGAACCTACTCTATGGATCCAGTAAAATTCCTCTTGAAATTCCTGATCGAAACCTGTTAGGGATTTTAGATGCAAAACCGGTTGAGGGAGTTTCAAATCCTGATAAAACTGTTCTTGAAGCGATTCTCAACCCTATTGCCTCTAAACAACTTAGTGATATTGCTCAACCCAATCAGACGGCGGCGATTGTAGTTGATGACCATACACGAGGACTCCCCTGTCACATTCTTATCAATCCCATGATTGACCAGTTACGAAAAGTGGGAGTCAAAGAAAGGGATATCACAATCATCTTTGGAACTGGAACTCATCGTGCAACAACACTGGAAGAACAACAACAACTCCTTTGCGACGTCTCATGTAGAGACCACCGCGTTGAAGTTCACAATTGTGATGCAGAGGATTTGGTCCATGTCGGAAAGACCTCCTTCGGAACGGAAGTGGAAATTAATCGAATATTCTACGAAGCCGATCTCCACCTCCTCACTGGCGATATTGGCTATCATTACTATTCCGGTTTTGGCGGTGGTCGAAAAAGTGTTCTGCCTGCTGTAGCTGGGCGTAGAAGCATTAACGCAAATCATGGAATGCTTACTCATCCCAAAGCGTTTTCAGGTAATCTTGAAGGGAATCCTATTCATTTGGATATGGTTGAAGCGGCCAAACTTGCGCGTACAGATTTCATTGTTAACTTTGTACGAAACACTCAAAAAGAAATCGTATCTGCCTTTGCAGGTGATCTTGAGCAAGCGTTCTATGAGGGAGTGAAACTTGTTGATGAGTTGGGTCGTGTTAAAATCAAAGAGAAGGCGGATATCGTGATTACAAGTTCAGGTTACCCGAAAGATATTAATTTGTACCAGGGTACGAAGGCGATGGTCCATGCTCTTGGAGCGGTTCGGGAGGGTGGCGTGTTAATTGCCTTGCTTGAATGTCGTGAGGGAATTGGACATAAGGTTTTCGAGGAGTGGGCTCACAAGTATCGATCATACGATGAGCTAAGTCACCAAGTTCAAACGAATTTCATCATGGGAGGGCATAAAATCTTCTATATGGCTCAGGGTGCAAAACAGGTTCATCAATACTTGATATCTGAACTTGATGTGGATGAGGTTAAAGAGTACTATTATGTTACTCCATTCAAATCCGCTGAAAAAGCCCTGAAAGCCGCATTTGACCAGGTGGGTAGAGATGCCACTGTGTACGTAATGCCCCATGGTCCTGACATTCTCCCTACCATTGCATAGCACTGTTAAGATATTTGGATTTAGAACAGTGATTCATTCTAAAAGAAGAATGGATTTGGAAGCGGAGGGAGTAGCAGGATACACAGCAGATATGATGCCGCACCAACAACTTTTCGCCAGTTAGAAATTGGTGAGACGTCATCGACAGGTCCAGGATGCTGTGCGCCAAAGAGGAAAAATGCAATCATGGCCATGAACCAGTAACCAAAGATGAAGAGGATGAAGACTCCGATAAAGGAAACCAATCGATGATATCTTCCTCCAACTAGGGAACGGGCTACATGTCCTCCATCTAATTGACCGATTGGGAAATAATTGAGGGCAGTGATAAGAAGCCCAACCCAACCTGCAAAGGCAACAGGATGAAGATAGGCAATATACCCAGGAGGAATGCCACGGGCCATTAAATCCCATATCCAGTCAAAAAGAATTGGTGTGGGAAGTTGGCTTAGTGGGAGATTGATAGATTCTAAGAAGGCGAGGAGTTGGGCATATTCAGTTGGACTAAGAATTGGACTCATCGAAAACCCAATCACGAGAACTATTACCGAGACGACGAATCCAGCAAGCGGACCACTAATGCCTAAATCAAAGAGGTTATCACGGTTTCGAGGAGGAGATTGTTGAACTATTAGTGCCCCAAAAGTGCCATAGGGGATCCCAGGTAAGAAGTAGGGTAAGGAAGCTTCAACGTGGTGGAGTTGACTGACTCCATAGTGACCAAATTCGTGAAGCCCGATTATTGCTAGGATGGCAATGGAATAGAAGACCATTACAGCAAAGGGGTTGTAGGGAAGCCCCCAGATGTTGATGTAAATATACACAAATGGCGCACTTGTTGCAAAATACCAGCCAGCATATAATACAGTAATGAGAGTTGCAGCGAAAAGGACTAAGTTCATTACATAATTACTAGCTTTCTTCTGTGGAGCAGCGGGTATAAGTTTGAGAACCGTACTTTTGTCACCAGTGCCCTCAAAGAGTTCAACTTGCCGAATGACAGCAAGTAGATTGTGAGGCTGTAATCGTTCAGTTAGACGCGCTGACCGCTCCTTAATTTGCGGATCCATCTCAATTACAAAAATCGGTAAATTATCATGAACGTCAATGTAGGCATACTGAACCACAAACTCTTCCTTGACAATGTCGCGGAGTTTTAGAAGATAAGTATCTGGGATGAAGGATTCTGTACTTTCTTGGGCTTTTTCCGCAGAAGATGGTCTTTTAGATGCATCAGGAGATTGATGTGGTTCTTCAGACAAACGGTTCACCTAAAAACTCTGAACACGCCTGCGAGAGAACCCACAAAAAGTTTTCCAAATGGTTACGTGAGTAACTTTTAATTGTGCAATTGTACGGATTCTACTGGCTGATTTCATTGACTGAACTTCAGGGTTTAGTGATACGTAAGGCAGAACCTCCAGATATTTCGCAGATCATGCAAATCAACCTTGAAACCTTGCCAGAAAATTATCCTGAATATTTCTTTCGAGAAATCTACGATCGCTACGAAAAAGCATTCTTTGTAGCTGAAACCGAAGGGAAAGTCATCGGATACGTTATGTGCCGAATGGAAGGTGGTGTCTCGAACTTCGGGCTACGGTGGATTCGCCGGGGACATATTGTGAGTATTGCTGTTCTTCCCGCTTTCCGACGACAAGGCATAGCCTCAGAATTGGTGAATAACTCTATGAAGGCTCTAAAAACAGAGTACAACGCGAAGGAGGTAATTTTAGAGGTTCGTGTTACGAATCTTGCAGCAATCAGCCTTTACGATAAACTCGGATTTAGTAAAATTCGTACACTCCATGTCTATTATCGTAATGGTGAAGATGCCCAGTTAATGGCATACAAGTTTGAATAACACCAGAGTTATAAGAGCCATTTCTAATTTTCATATCCGACATAGGTTTTCGAGTATTATTGTTTTAGAGGAGAGTAACTTCTTGAAATTAAAAACTGAAATCATCGATGTTGATACCGGCGGTGTCCTTAAGATTCTGTTAAACCCTGTTGATATTACTCATCTCGCGATGTTTGCTGGAGAACGCGTTCTCATAAAATATAATAATCAAAAGACTGTCGCAATAGCGGAATCAACATCATTAGTCAATCAAGGGAAAGTGGGGATTCTCAATGAAGTTCAAAGGGAACTCAGCGTGAAAGAAGGTCAAGATGTCGAAGTTCTTAGTGATGTAAAAACAACCTCTGTTCTAGCAATCAGGAAAAAAATGGATGGTTTGCCCCTTACAGGTGAAGAGATTCAAGCCATTGTTGAAGACCTAGTGTCCGGTCGTCTTTCAGATATTGATGTTGCAGCATTCCTAGTTTCAGAACAAATCCTTGGAATGTCTCTTGAGGAAACCGTCCATCTTACACGAGCCATTGCGGAAGAAGGAAAACAAATGGATTTTGGCGGAAACGTGTTTGATAAGCACAGTATTGGTGGAGTACCAGGCAACAAGGTGTCACTGCTAATTGTACCCATTGTTGCGGCTGCAGGGCTATTAATTCCAAAAACGAGTAGTCGTGCCATAACTAGTCCAAGTGGAACTGCAGATACTATGGAAGTCTTAGCAGATGTCGAATTTAACGTGGATGAATTACAAAAGATTGTGAAAAAAGCAAAAGCCGCCATTGTGTGGGGAGGTTCATTGAATCTAGCTCCGGCTGATGATCTTTTCATACGTGTTGAACATCCCCTACTAATCGATCCGCGCCCTCAGATGATTGCTTCAATTATGGCGAAGAAACTTTCAACAGGGATACAACATCTTGTGTTGGATATTCCTACGGGGCAAGGCTGTAAGGTTACTACTATGGAAGAGGCGCGTAAACTGAGCCACGATTTCATTACTGTAGGAAACGAGCTAGGAATTAATGTTCACTGTGCAATGACCTACGGAAGTCAACCAGTAGGTCATGCTATTGGACCGGCTCTCGAAGCTAAAGAAGCATTAGAAACCCTCATGGGAGGTGGGCCTACTAGCCTTATTGAAAAATCCACTGGGTTGGCAGGCATTCTCCTTGAAATGGGAGGGTTAGCAGCAAGGGGTGCAGGGCGAAAAATGGCTAAGGAAATTTTGACCTCTGGTAAAGCGTTAAAGAAAATGCGTGAAATCATTGCGGCTCAAAATGGAAATCCAAACATTGAACCAGGACAGATTCCCATTGGAGAACACACATTTGATCTCTTTGCACCCTCT
>JBHLNC010000088.1:0-7348 GCA_048937435.1 Promethearchaeota archaeon
TCGAGCGTCGCCACCATTGGGGGTGCGTAGGTATGGCGACCCTGAGGGGGATAGCCGTGACCACAGGGACAGAAGACGCAGGCGACCCTATATTGCGTTTGGCCCGCACTTACTTACGGTCGCAATCTGTCACGGACAGTTTAGACCAGCTCAAGAAGGTTGCTATGGACGATGTGTTCCGCCTCCTGGAACGCCTTTCTCAGCAGATTGATCGAATGGAACTCCGTCGTCTCTATGATCTTCTAACAGAACTCGCCGTCGTCCGCGAGAATCATCTTCTCGCCCAAAAGGCGTCGCACGAGGCCCGGCTCATGAAGGCCATTCAACATACCGGTCGATTAGGAAAATTTGTCAGTCTAGTCCTCGATGAAGCCACTTAACCAGTCTGACCTCTGCCCTGATGTGTGGACCAGCATTGGGGCAGAGCTTGACTGGGTTCAAGTATCTGAATCAGGACTAACGGGAGACAGAGATCAACGGGGAATCGAATCAAGAAGGGCTTTGGGGTTTCTTCCCCTTCTTGGTAATCTCCACTTACGAGCAATGTTTTTTTCTATTTCAGGTTTTTCAAGAATTCCTTCGGTTCTTCATCTTCTTCAACGATGATAATTTGTTGGGCACCCGCTCTTTCTGCATCATACCTTTCAGCAATTCGCATGGCCTCCCATCGTTCAAAAGCTGAAGATTCCTTTCCTCGCCAAATGAAGATTTTCTTATAGGTGTCCAAAAGGAAAACATCGTCAGATGCCAGAGAGTCCTTGGATCGGTCAACCTCGTAGTATAAATTTAAATCCTTTTCAATGTGGACACGAAAGAGTTTGAACTCACGTTTCTTCAATGCGACACGTTTGAGGATACCCTCAGTATCCTGTTCCGTAATCTTTATTTTATCTTTGAATAATTTCAGGAACTCTTTGGGTTCACCACCTTCATCAACGGTCACAAGTTTAGCGGCACCTTTCCGGTCTTGGTCTTTCCACACTGAGGTAATGGCTCCGATGAATTTCTCATCGGGTGTTGAATTCTTACCTACCCACATATAGATACTGGGTCCAGTATCGATGAGATACACATCTCCCGACCCAAATTCATTGAAGTAGTCTTCGGGGACGCGAACAAGTTGACCCTTTTGAACGTGATATTTCAAAACTTTATGATGCATCCGATCCACACTCATGGATTCCTTCAACCCATAACAACAGTAAACCAGGTTCTTACGGGTGATATGACTGCTGCGGTGATTCTCTTCTTTATAATTTTCCTATCAACCTTGGAATCCGAGTCGGCACACTCTTAAGCCGGAAGAACGGAGTGCCGAAGGAACTACGAAATGTCATTGCCGAACAAATCCTCCTCATATTTTTCTGTTCATATCTTACCTGATCTTGATATTATTCAAGAGGGCGATGATGTGGGGATACGAATTTGCCAAGCTAGCCAAAATAGTGGATTCAGTCTCCTGAATGGTGATATTCTTGTTATTGCCCAAACGATTGTATCTCGTGCTGAAGGACGCACCGTAAATCTTGCAACAGTGACACCATCGAAAAAGGCACTGGAACTCGCCCAAAAACTAGAGAAACGACCAGAATTAGTTGAAGTGATTTTGCGAGCCTCCTGCCAGGTAGTTCGTGCTGAACAAGGTCATCTGATAGTCGAAACACCCCATGGATTTGTGTGTGCCAATGCTGGTGTCGACTCTTCAAATGTGCCCAGTGAAGATTCGGTAACACTCTTACCTGAAGACCCAGATGGTTCTGCTGAAAAAATTCGACAAACAATTCTTGAGCGACTGAACGTCGATGTTGCTGTGATAATATCCGATACACATGGTCGCCCATTTCGTGAAGGAGCCATCAATGTCGCAATTGGAACTGCTGGTTTACTTCCATTGAAAAGCTACATTGGATTGACGGATCTATTTGGGTATGAATTAAGAACAACGAAAGTAGCTGTCGCGGATGAACTAGCCTCTGCTGCAGAATTACTCATGGGCGAAGCAGATGAAGGTAATGCAGTAATCATCATCCGGGGCTATAGATATGAAAAAGGAAAGGCATCAGCACGATTGCTCGTTCGAGACGCCGAACGTGATCTCTTCCGAAGGTGAGATGCAATGGCAAAACCAATAAAGCGTGTAGGTGTGGCCTCGGCTGAACCCGAAGGTTGGGAGACCAGTCGTGTGGTGGCAGAAATCCAACGGCGCAATATCGAATGCGTTGTTTTTGATGTTACTGAAACCGTCGTCAGGATTGGTGGAAAAAAACCTCAAGTCCAATACAAAAAGGAAGACCTGACTACACTTGAGGGTATCTTTACTCGAGCTGTACCTGGCGGTTCCCTTGAACAAGTGATTTTACGAATGGATACCCTCCATTGTCTCGAACGATTGGGGATTCCATTTATGAATCGTCCTCATTCCATCGAAAAAGCCGTTGACAAATATTACACTTTACGATTACTTGAATTAGCCGGGATCCCAGTACCTCGAACAACCGTCACCCAATACACTCGCGACGCCCTCCATGCATTCCGCCGCTACAAAGATGCTGTTGTGAAGCCGCTTTTCGGATCAGGTGGTGTTGGGATGACTCGTGTCTCAGATCCCGAAACTGCTCGTAGGGTCTTTCGCGCACTGGAGGCAAGTCGATATGTTATGTACGTTCAGGAGTTTCTTGAACATGGAAATCAAGATATTCGGGTATTCGTGATTGGCAGAGAGGCAGTTGCGGCAATGTATCGAATCGGATCAGATTGGAAAACCACCATCCGTCATGGTGCCAAACCCAAACCCTGTAAACTAACACCTGCATTAGCTAATCTTGCGGTTCACTGTGCAGAAGTAATTGGTTTAGAGTATACAGGTGTCGATATCCTTGAAACAGCACAGGGGTTAGTCGTGACTGAAGTCAATAGCAGTAGTGGATGGCAAGGACTTCAACAAGTTACAGATATCAATATCGCACAACGGCTAGTAAATCGATTTATCGAAGTCATCACCCAATCATCGAATCAAATGCCAGAGAGTTAGATGTCTCCTTCTTGAAGTACCCAGCGTTGGCGACTACTATCCCATCGGGAAGCCGTTTGTGTAAACATTTGTGGACTAAAAGCTGGCTCGTATCGAAATAGTCTTACTTTGGATACTCCTTCTTCGCGATTAATCAATCGAGTTAACAGTCCAGTTATGGATGCACATCGACTTGGGCGTTGAAACGTAAAGAAGAGACCGGTATCCGATGTGACCATGTAGGTGTACGGGAGAATCGAAGGAATTCGGCTGATTCGATCACAAGCTTCTGTGGTGCATTCAATACTAAATTGAACTAGTTCCTCTAGTTCAGGAATATCAAACCAAACAGTGGGAAAATATACTCCCGCTTCACGGAGTTGTTGATTCCGTTTCCAAATCGTCTTTTTAGATAAATTATGACCCCACCGCTCAAGGACCTTCTGACAAACCTCAAGGTGATTCCTCTCACCAGAGATGATTGGCGTTTGAGCGAGAATGTAATCAATCTGATCAAATTTCATTGGCGCACCATATTGATGACCTCGGAGTTGAGGGGATTTTAGAGTTTCACGTAATGCGAACTGCAGCATTGTTTCTGCCACGGTCTCTGCTCCTAACATCCATGCGCCACTAGATGGATCATAGCTATCAAATGAAATCCCGATATGCATACTCTTAATGGGAAATTTGGAAACATCTTCAAGAAAGTTATCTTTTAACCATTTAATTCGGGCATCCAAAAGACGATGACCTCGAGGTTGATCTGGAACCTGATAGGTTAGATATCCAAGTCGAAAATCATGATCAAAACAGATCCGACGTAGAAATAATGGAGTTGTTTTACGACAGAAGTCGGCTAATCGTTCAGACGCAGCAAGAGATCTCGTGTAAAAATCAATTTCAAATAGAACCAGTTTGAATTTCTGAAAATCGACGTTATGCACTACGGCAAAAGAAAAATGGCGGCGAAGGCTGTCAAGTTCCCGTTTGATTACTGTTGAACTCGTAGATAATCGATTGGCTAGTTCATTTTTACGCAACAAAGGTTCTTGATGGAGTTCTAGGATGATTCTAATTTGTCTTCTAGTAAGTTTCTCTGTGGGTGTTGATACTGCTGTAGAAGCGATTATGTGGATAATCCTTTGAGCATTTGTGATATTATATCGTTCGATAATCCATATTCGATGCTTCATTCCTGTGGCAGTATCTCTTCCTTTAGTCAATGTATTGTGAGCGAATTGTGAATGTGGTGGATATTTTTTTTCGGCTTCCGATAGCTCCAATCCCTCAACCCGTTTTATAAATAGTAAGACATTTGTAAGAAATAATTCTAGGTCTTTTTTCTCCTCGCTTGGTTTTGTCCTTCTAAGAATCTGTTTCACCACTCGCTCCAGATCTTTGAATTCCTTTTGCCGATGATCCTTTTCTTCTGTAAGTTGGGTATGATTTGGGCACATTTTTCTGATTTCACCATCTCACTGGATCAAATATCTCCCTCAAGAACCTCCCATTTCTGTGATTCTTCGTTCCAGCGATCAACAATGCCAACATGCCGTAGTGACACGGCATGCCATTGATACCGGAGTAATTTCACATCAGACACTCCCGGTTCTTTTTGGATAGCACGAAGAAGTTGACCAGTTAAAGCTGAAGTATGGGCTGGACGTTGAATAAGCAAGATACATCCGGAATCAGTCGAGAAGAATATGACATAGGGAAGAAAGGTTGGAATTCCACAAATAGTTTTACAGGCTTTTGATGAACAAAAAACAAAGATACTAATGTATTCATCAAATCCTGGAATCTGCATGTCAATGATTGGAGTCGATACATTCTTCTTCCGTAATCTTTGCTCGCGTTTCCAAATTGTTTTTTTTGAAAAATCATAGCCATATTTTTTTAGCATTCTTTGTTTGAATTCGGTTCGTCCTAAATAACCACTTGAATATAAGGAATGGGCGAGGAGAAAATCTGCGCGATCAAACCGGATAGGTTCTCCGTAGTCACATCCCTGAAGTTGAGGTAAAGTATTGATATGTTGTTTGATGTATGAAAACGGTGCTTCAGATACAATTTCTGGATCAAATGAAAAAGCATTGTTCTCGGGATTATACGTAGCAAACGAAAGAGAATATGAAAAACCTGTAAGTCGGAAAAGATGACACTCAATGAAGAATTCGTCTTGAAACCAGCGGGCTCGTTCTTCAAACATGTGATGAGCTTTCTGCTGGTCTGGATATCGAAATACTATGATCCCCCGAAGCATATCTCTATCCAACCGAAATGTCTGGTTGAAAACTTTTTGATTGTGAAGAAAGTTCTCAAGGCGTTCCGCATGTCTAGTGGATTTTGTACGGAATAGAATGCCCTGATTGATTAATCGAAATTTTTGGGGATCTGCAGACGTTATAATCTGAAAGGCGAACTCATTTTGTAATTCATTTAACTCTCGGTCGACAATCCGAGTAGATGTACCAATTTTTTTTGCAAGTTTATACTTCGGAATTGTTGGAGATTCATAGAGCTCCCGGAGAATTAGTGCCTTCCTTGCAGTCAACCTCTTTCCATAGGCTGCTGGATAATCAAGAGTCAGAATCTGTTCAATGTAAATAGCATTTTGAAGTTGATGACGATCAATAAGGTTCAACCGAAAGGCTAGTGTTTCCGCTGCTTCCTTCCCTCCAAAATGCTCTGAATGCGATATAACCTTATGTGCTGGATAGCTCATCTCCTCTTCGGTGAGTTGCTCTCCCCTCATTTTTTTAATGAAAAGGACTACGTTTCTAAGTAAACCAATTAACTGATTTCGGTCTCTTGGGTTCAAACGGGAGAGAATTCGTTGTTCAATGGCTACTAACGATTCTTTGGAATCCACGACCATTATCAAACCTCACACAATAAATCGAGTGTTCTATTATTTAGAGATTGAATGAAATGTTATAGCGACTTTTATGTCATGTTCGTCTATTTTAGTGTAATATCTTCTATGTCCCCATGAATAAAAACGCATTCTGATTCTTTTTTTCTCTCGTTTTTACGATTCTAAGCGTCTTAGAATTTTTACCCTCAAAATAATGCTAATAAAGTTATGAAATTCATTTTTCTACCCTCTCTGCCCCTCATTTATCGATTTATAGGACTATTTGTGAATATTAAACTAGATTAGGAGGGGAGACCATTTACTTTTTCCCTCTTTTTTTATATTATCGCCCAATCAACAAACTAATACGAGATGGATTTGCGTCTGTCATTTCTCTTAGGCTCTTGAATACTGAATGGATATCATCTTATCAGTAACTTTAAGTTTGAGAAGAAGTCATGCGGCGTTGATGCAATATTGTTTGAATGAGTGGGTCTAGCATGCAACCTGTGAGTGTCGCGATTCTAGCTGGTGGACAGAGCAATCGGTTTCGACAAGCAAAGGCCCTTACGCTCGTCACGGGAAAACCTCTTTTTCTTCATGTCGTCGATGCCAGTGAAGCCTATGCGAGTGAAATCTTCATGGTCGTTCACTCTGACAAGGATCGTGATGAGTTTTCGAATCACTTTCCTGAAGAGCAAATCATTACCGATATTGTATCTGATTATCGTTGTCCGCTGGTTGGAGCATTATCTGCCTTTCGTCATGCAAAGTATCCCTTCACGCAGTTGCTCCCTTGTGATTCTCCTCTTATTCATCCGATGTACTTCGAAATCATGTGGGGGATGATTGAAAATCACCATGCTGCAGTTCCTCGCTGGCCTAATGGATGGGTAGAGCCGCTCCATTCGATATTTGATACATCCGTGGCTCAAGAGGTTGCCACTTCTTGTCTGGAGAGACAGCAACCTCGAATGCAATGCCTTATCGAAAATATTGGTCGCGTGATTTTTCTTTCGACTAAAGCACTTGAACGATTTGATTCTAAACTTCGAACATTTACAAATGTCAATACGCCAGCTGATCTTCGACGGATTGAGCAACTCCTTCGTCGGAAACCAGTTCGTTAACTTATTTCAACACATACCGGAAACCTATTGGGGGGATTCATTGTAGTTATTACCCTTTAGCAAAATGATGTGATTCTATGGCCATCAAAGTGTTGGGTATTTGTGGATCCCCCAAACTGGAAAAATCTAGTTCGGAATTCCTTCTTGGCAAAGCCCTTGAAGCTGCAGAAGGAATTGGATCAATAAAAACCGAACTTCTTCGTCTAGCTGACCATAAAATTCTGCCCTGCACTGGCTGTGACAATTGCGTACGAAAAAAACCCTGCCCTGAGGATACCAAAGATGATGTGCCCAAGGTCCTTGAAAAAATGGAGGCTGCCGATGCCATCATCTTTGCTAGTCCTT
>JBHLNC010000089.1:0-7321 GCA_048937435.1 Promethearchaeota archaeon
GAGGGAGCCCGAACTCCTATGTTGGATGAAGTGGATTTACAAATTCTCCAAGTCTTGCAATCAAATTCTCGAATCTCTTTTTCTGAGCTGGGTCGAAGTGTTGGGCTAAGCGCAACCGCCGCACGGAATCGCATCAATAATCTTGTCTCTCGTGGAATTGTAACAAAACTTGGAGCTGAATTAGACTGGGAAAAAATTGGATGGTCGATTCAATCACTACTACTAATACGTACAGAACATGGTAAAACAGAGGCAGTCACAAAGCAACTAAATAAACTACCACAAATTTTGTCAATCACAAAAACGGCTGGAACTGTGGATTTGGTTGTTCGCCTTATTGCTAGTGACGTTGCTGATTTCACAAATCTACTTCACAAATCCTTATCCAAAATTCCCGGCATAACTAGCATGAACACACTGATGGTTCTTGACGAGGTCAATAATACGCCGCCATTTCCTTCAAGCGTGAAATAAAACTAGAAGGTTCGCTCAATAATTTCTCCACCAACGCTAGTCTCTGAAAAAATCTGAGCTTGGAATTTGTAGATTCTAACATCTGATTTTAAGTAACTATCTATAGGCAGCCCTGCCTTTTGACAACACCCTTGTAGGAACCGCTCAGCATTCCAACCTTGTTCTGGGGCTACTTGGGGAAGAAGAAGTCCTCGATGCCATCCCCGACCTTCAATAATTAGCCCATCTTTTCCGACAACAATATGCCCAGCAAGTTTCTTCCGATCCTGAACTTCAAGCTCTTCGGGAACCGTCAGAACACTGACTTCAACAAGGATAAATTTCAATTCCTCTTCCTGAACAGGCGGGAATCTAGGGTCATCTAGGGCTGAACTCAAAGCAGCTTGACGCGTAGCTTCGAGAAGTGGAACAGGTTCAGCCCGACTTATAGGACCTGGCGGTAATCGACCAATACAGCCACGAAGCATCAACTTGTCCGCCTCCTCTCCCTGGCGTTTTTTCAGGGTTACAAATACCCCCCGGTTTTCATGAAGTGACTCAGAGTTAGTAGTTGGAATCTCTAATTGTTGATTGTTTCGAATATAAGTTTCAATAGTTTGACGGGCTAATTTTGTTAACATAACCCCCTCTTCAAGTGTAAGCAACTTAGACATGACTAAATCACCCTAATTTCACTCAGCTTTTTTATTTACTTTAAATCGGTTTGCGACTAAACCTACTAAATTACGCCTTATCAGAATATTTTCCATGATTTCTTTTTTCATGACTGGTAAGACGTGTTGGCGGGGACGAAGAAGTAGCTCTGCGGCTTCAGCAACAGTTGAATCAGGTGTAACCGTTAATTCAGTACTCGTCATAATATTCATTACAAGAAAATCTCGCAACCGTGTGCTTTGATATTTAGCTGGAACCTCTCGACGAAACGCAGCGAAACCCAAAGCTAAACGTTTCTTTGTCACTAATCCAATTACTTTTCCTTCCTCAAAGACAGGAAGCCCGGGCATATCCTCTGCTAGCATCAACTGACGGGCATGTACTACCCTGTCTGTGGGGCTTACACTAATTGGCTTTTCCAATCTGAGATTGCGAACAGAGAGATTATCAATATCTGTGCATTGCTTAACAAAATGAGTATTTGTGACAATTCCTATAATCTCATCGTTGTCTACAACAGGTAACGCGCGTTCTTTCCGCTCATAAAGTAAATTTGCAGCTTCGAATATATTGGTTGATGGTGTGACAGTCTTGGGATTCAACTCCATTACTGAACTGACATAGATGCTTGCAGGTGATAACTTTCCAGCTCGAGCTGATCCTAACTTATCAAAAATATCAACTTCGGTTATTAGGCCAATCAATTCTTTTCCTTCTGTAACTGGAATCGCTGAGATTCCTAGTTTATCCATTGTATCCAGTGCAATGGAGACAACTTGGTCTTTATCAATGGTCTTTACTGGGCTTGCCATGATTTCTTCAACACGCACCAACCTCACCTCGTTAAACAACTGTTACCTCCAGGCTTCAAAATCCTTTGGCTTCTCCACTTCAACCCCAATTGGTTTAATCAAAAATCATTCGTGCCTTAAATCAACTGGCCCTGGTGGTAATACAGCAATAATTTCGTCGATAGTTAATGTCTTAACCTGATCCTGTAACTCAGGTGGCAGATTTTTTGTAAAATATGCGCGTAACTGTTTTGCGGCATCAGAGACTTTCATCGTTCCAGGAATAATAGATACCCAGCTCTGGGCTTTTTGTTGAACTACTGATTCTGGTCCTGCAAAAACCAATGGGAATCCTTCTTCTATCAATAAACCAACTGCTAAACGGACTGGGATATTTCGAAGATAGTTTCTCTCACCTCTAACCATTACAGAACCCTTAGGCAGAAACTCCCCAGAGGGTGCGCTTAGAGAAACTTGGTCGCTCGTTACCCAATATGCATCCGCCGCCGGTCTCCCTGCTTTCCATGCTCGTGAATAACTCACAGCGAAAATGGCTATCTCTTCTAGCTCTTTTTCTGACACTTCTCGCCCTTCAGTTTTTACCACAACAACTGGAGCTCCAGCGAAATCAGCGTGGAAAAATAAATCTGGTTCTTCTAAGTATTTCCGAATTAATTGTTGATTACTCCCAGCATCCCGTCCACCTAGAACCATTAGATCTTGGGATGTTCTAAACCATCGAAATTTCTCAAACCAACGCTTCTTTCGACGTCGCATAAGTCTATCCGACTCAGCTTTCAAAAGGGCATCTTCATGTTTTTCTTCCAACTTTGCTATCTTTTGAAGAGTATCCTCAATGGCGATAGTTGCTCCTTTGACTTTTTTCTCAAGTTGCTTACTTCGTTGAAACATTTGGTTCGCATTATCTGTGGCTCCCAATCGCACATCAAGCGATATGGATAGCTCATTTAATAGAATCTGAATTCTTCCCGCCTGAGGGTTGATACTTTCCAGAATCATGGCTGCCGGAATTTGTTGTTTCTTTCCCTCCTCCAGGCGTTGAGAAATGTCCTTCCAAGACACGCTTTGTTTTCGAGCATTCTGGATTGTGAACAGTAATTCTTCTACGATGTCCAATTGCTGGTAGATTGCATTAGCTGCGGTTCGACTTTGCTCAGCACGAGATTGCATTGTTTCAAGATGTGTTTGTTGCTGTTCTCGTAATCGGTGAAGTTTAGCCAATTCACGTTGATACTTCTCGTCAATTTCCTCTGTAACAGTCTCCTCGCGAGATGTTGAATAGAAAGTATCGAGAGCCTCATTGAAAGTTGTAAACTTACTTACCTTCATGTTCTGATATCGAACACTATCTGCAGGAAGTACTTGAATCGGTTCACCATTCTCATCCATTATAATCTGAGGTTTAAGTTGCCCTTCGGCAAGACTCTCAAAATAAGAAATCAGTGTTTGGTGCAAGGTTTTTCTCTGCTTCGAAGTCAGTGCCTTGGCTGAAATAGATGAATCAATTTCAACCTTGGAAAGAACCTCCTCAGCAGTATTGCCACTCATGTTCAAGCTGTGGACTAGTGTTCGAACAAGATCATTTTCAGAGCTATCAAGAATTGAATTCAAATCTTCCAGGGTTATCTCTCTCGGATCAGTTGCTCTCAATGGTGGAAACTGAAAAGGGGCGCCTCGGACAATATCCCGGTCCCTCATTCGGCGATATGTCATTGCTGACACGATTCGATCCTTTGGATCAAGGAGAATTGCATTCCCACCTCCAAACAATTCAATCACAATAGTAAATCGTTTTTCTGGCGGGCCCGCTCGTAAGTAGACGACACGATCAAAATCATGTTGTTCAAGGTCAGTAATTTTGTGGTCACGAAGATGTTTTCGAAGGGCTTTACAAAACGCACGAAGTTTTGCTTCTCGTTCATAAGTAAGTGATGTAAGGTGCATGCGTTTTTCTGGCTCAATTAAAAGCCAAACCTTATTCGGTGTGGCACTACTGATTTTAAAAAGCAACGTACCGTTAAGTTGATAAATATTCAGAATCCATCTCCCGACTACAACGTCCTTTACCTCTCGTAACATAACGAAAATGTCGGACGCTGTCATACTTGTATTCACGGGTGTTCACCATTGTCAGACGAAACGAAATCTTGGTTTAAACGGCTCTCTCCTGAGGATTTGATCTATTATACGCGCCTAATCTTTGCTGTTATTGCTGCAGCTATTGCCCTAGGTTTAAACCTTTCTGGTCCTCTGGGCATATTCGGTTTTATCATAGGTATAACGTTGGTAGTAATTTCGTATTTCATCGCGCTGTTCCTTTTCCGTATCGCTCCTGAACAGGTTGGCGGTCACTTGAGAGGACTTATGAAAGGTTTAGGTACAGGCATTCTCCTGTTTTTGGTCATCTGGCTGTTGGTGTATAACTTCATTTATTGGTTCACATTACCGATTCCCTAACAGGATTGAAGAATCCTTTTAAAAAATGGAAATTCTTTGAGAAAACCTTAATAGGGGACGCCTTCTAAAGTTCTTTAAGGATTTTTACGTCGAGGGAGTTTAGTGAAACTTGATGACAAGGATATGCATATCCTCTCTTTACTTCAAAAGGATGGGCGTGCAAAATACACACAAATCGCGCGAACCTTATCGAAAGCTATGAATCAGAATATTCCAGATACAACCATTCTGTTTCGCATTCGTAAACTTCAGCAGGCTGGAGTAATCAAACGGTTTACAGTTAGCATCGATCAAGAGATGCTAGGATACACTGTTTATGGGGTGCTGGTTGTTGAAATCGGTGGGCATATCCTTCGCGATATCACCGTAGAGCATACCCAAAAGATTAAAGCAGATCTTGAAAGCCGGGCGAATGTCATTTTTCTTGCATTGAATGAGAATGAAACCGGCCTATTTGCAATAATTCTTGGTAAACGGTCATCAGATCTTGAAGAGATTTTTGGCACGCTTAAAGACAACCCAGATGTTGTTGATGCTAAATTGTGGTTCCTTAAGCAACCGACGAAAGGTGACGGCCTTATTGGAACAGGCTTGCCAATCATTGAAATGGAGGAAATCGAAGATGTCTGAAACATCAGAACGGGTGAAAACAGGAATTCCAGGATTAGATGGAATCCTTCACGGAGGGTTTATTCCTGGTAGTAATGTACTCGTCTCCGGCGGGGCAGGTACAGGAAAGACAATTTTTTGTATGCAGTTTCTTCAATCTGGAGCAATGAAATTTGGAGATAACGGAGTTTTTGTTACGTTAGAAGAACGGCCAAAAGAGTTGCGACGCGAAGCTGAAAGGTTTGGGTGGAATTTTGAGAAGCTGCAAGAAGAAGAAAAACTCATTATCGTGGATGCGGCTTCCAGCAAAGCTGGATTACCAACCACCGAACCACACGCGATTCGCACAGGCTTGGATATCAATGCTCTTGCACAAGAAATCTATCGGGTCACCAAACGAATTAACGCTCGACGCATTGTCATTGATTCTGTATCCGGTCTTGGTATCCGTTTCGAAGGAATAGCTGCGGTCAGGAACGCCATCTTCAAACTGTCAAGCCTCCTACGCGAACTTGGCGCTACTTCAATTATGACCTCAGAAGTTGCAGAGGGGTCAACGGGCTTTAGTCGATATGGAGTAGAGGAATTTATTGCCCAAGGATTAATCATCCTCTCACTGACTGAGCAGGATAGAGAACTCCGACGAAGTCTAGTTGTTCGAAAAATGCGTCAAACTGGTCATAGCTTGAAACGATTTCCATTCGAAATCAGTAGTTCTGGGCTTGTCGTCATGCCAGGTGGCGAACTGTAATTTAGTTTGGGATAAAAATTGGTCCGCTTAGCGAAATTAACAAAACTAGATAAGATACGAAAAAATACAAAATCAATGGAACGATGACAGGTTTCCAAGTAATGAAATCTGGTGTGGTTGGCTTTCGCTCTAGGCGCCTGGTGATCCAGAACATTTTCTTCTCCGGTTTGAAGTCTTCGCGGTGGTTAGAGTTAATTTGCTTCCTAGTAATGAGATTCTGAATTAAGACAACTAGGGTATGTACTCCGATTAAGAGAAAACCTCCTAACAAAATGAAAAGCGGGGCTAATAATAGCCAAACAAAGTCAAGGATAATCCAAGGGTAGGTCAGGGAGATTAGTTGGATGGCCTTACCATCTGCTCCGCCAATTATTCCGATTCGAAATCCAACGATTACTAGGATGAAAATCAGCAATGTTTGTAGTCCGTAGGGGAGAATAAAACCCGCAACAAACATTCGAAAACTGGCGATGGGTATTCCACACAATCCAATAATCCATACCCCGTTTGTGACAGTGCTTGTTTGAACATCTTTTATTGCCGCAAATAGAAGTACAAAGAAAATGAGAATTACAGTAATTGATCCGAGAACGATTTCCAATAATTACCCTCAAGTTTACCTGACATTGCAGGATGTGTTACGTAAATATCGAATATGTTCACAAGTTGCTAAGAGAACTAGTACATAAAGTTAACAAAGGGTAGCTATACACTTTGAGCTTCTACCTATTTTATCAAACCACTTATCGCCATCTCTCCTCTCCCCTTAAATCCCCTTATTAACAAATAACTAATGGACCTCTCTAAACGAGATATCCTGTCGATCACTTGACCTAAAGTTGGTCGAAAAGCAGTCCCGAAAGCCTTTCGGGGTGGACGGGATAGAGGGTGTGGGGTTACACTCATATTCAGTGGCTGTTTGATTCAAATAGATCACTGAGTGAAATGAAAATAGTTGATGTTCGCTATTGTTGATAACCTAAAGGTCCTAGAAAGTATCTGAGCATTAGGTGTCAGCTACATTTCTTTGTCGAAGAAATCGGAAGTAGGCATAAAGGCCTACAATTAGAAGGCCGATTACTTCGACGCTGACACCGATTGTAAGCAATAGCCATGTTGGTCCAAGTTGTCCGGTCATTGTTCCCACAAAAATAACACCTACGCCGCTAAATAACAGGATGAAAATCAAGAGTGCTTCAAGGAAAGTCCCTAAACTGCTAATTGTTGATCGAATACGGCTTCTTCCTGTTGACATTGTGGTCACCAATTATGATATTATCATGGTAAGTTTTCGGGTTGGAAATGAGCAGTACAGAGATTGGCATATAAATGTACTTTTGGGGCTAGGACTTAATTTTCCCGGACATGACCTGTAATGAACAAATACGGTGAACGAATTATATTAAATGGCTTTGATTATGACCTGTTTAACAGCCAGCTCGCAAACCTTTCTAACACCGTGCTCGCCAGGTTCATAGTGACTTTTTAGAAGGCCTGCCTGTTCGAGAATTTTAACCTGAGCGCTAATATTCGCCTCCGTTTGTTTTAACGCTTCAGCAATTCG
>JBHLNC010000090.1:0-7180 GCA_048937435.1 Promethearchaeota archaeon
GACATAAATCTACACATAACTAGTCCTTACATGGAATAAAGACCTTTTTGTTAAACAAAGACGCTTTATTTGATTTCGAAGTTAATAAAATCATTCAGATTCTCTTACTTGTTTTCCATGAGCTGAAGGAAGAATCTCAAGTTTAGCATCTTGGAATTTCACATACAGATTTTTTCCTTGAAAAAGCCGGTCTAAAAAAATTGAGAGCGCGGTAACTTCACTATGTGGTTGATGTCCAATTGCGACATTATAGTCAGCTGTTTTGAATACTTCAGACGGAACTTTTGGGCCGCCTACGACAATGAGTTTTGACTTGGGCGACCCTCGAATTTCGGATATCACCTCATCAACATGAAGGCCATACATAGTGAGGTGGATGATTTCTCCATTTTCTTCTTTCCATTTTTTGATTTGTTTTTTCCACTGAACGCCAGTCGTTATTCGAAATTCTTGGTTACCCCATTGGGCGCACACTTGTTCTAATGTCTGAATGATTTTTGGATCCTTTAAACCAGAGGTCTGAAGTTCTGAAGCTCCGAATGCACGAGCGGTTAACCCAATATGAGTTGTAAGTCGTTTATCACGTTCTGGACGGTGATCCAGTTTTAAAACAACAATTCGCCAATTAGGTGATTTCATGGAAATAAACTCGTCTTCTCTTTATGCTTCGAAACCATTTAGGGTTGCTTAGGAAGTTGATTTCTTGCGTTTTATTTGTACGACGTCACCTAAAGTTGCTGAGCTTTGCGAAGTGCTAGGTGAAAGATCCACAGATTCTGCCTCTTCAAGTAGAGTCAGTTTAAACAGCCGTTCTAATTTCCGCACTAGACTTATCGTGGGAGCCATCTTGCCACTTTCAACTTTCGTAATAACTGAGGTCCGTTCATGGAGTTGACGGGCTACGTCCTTCTGTGCCATTCCCCGTTGTTCTCGTGCTTTTCTAATCAACTTGGTAAAATCCTCGACTGGAACCAACTCGCGTCTTTGAGGTTGAGACCGTGTAGAAGGATAACGCCCTGGAGATGATGAACGTGGCACCGAAGGAGGCCGAGTTCTAGGAATGGATGAAGATCTCGAACTCGGTGGTTTTGCTCGAGGAACAGGCTTTCCTAGTTCTGCACAGCGATTGCATGCTTGGAGCAGTGCCCCTTCAAGCGATATTTCCCTTGTTGAATAACATTCACGACCACAGATTTCACAGGTTACCATTGAGCTTTTTCGCCTCCAGTCTATCATTTACCCGCCAATATCTAAAAATTTACTTCCATTCTAACCTTCTTTTATTAGGATTAGGCAATTGTGGTAGCGAATAAAAAAAGCTTTTAGCGCGTGTCACTCAGGGAGCATGCAATGACCGATTCTACGAGTTTCCGTAAGAAGTCAATATCACCTGATGACTATGTGACTCTAGCAGAGCGTACCATATTATTAGAACAACGAGTCCGTGAACTCGAGCTAGAAAGGGAACAAATTGCAGCTGAACGGACACGACTTGAAAATGAAGTACGAATTCTTCAAGCGGAACTGAATAAACTCCGACAACCACCCCTAGTCTCAGCTACCGTTGTTGACGTTCTTGATGACGGTCGAGTGATAGTAAAAAGCAGTACAGGCCCTCAATTTGTCGTCAATTATCCTGAATCCATTATAGGTAGCAAATTGGAATCCGGAGCAAAAGTAGCACTGAATCAACGGACTCTGGCAGTTGTAGATATCTTACCCATATCTATCGATCCATTTGTTCAAGCAATGAATGTTGAAGAAAGTCCGGATGTTACGTATGATGACATCGGCGGATTAGAAGATCAAATTGCAGAGATTCGGGAAACGGTTGAACTTCCCTTACTTCATCCTGAACTTTTCGAAAAAGTCGGTATTGAACCACCTAAAGGAGTTCTACTCTGTGGACCTCCAGGTACTGGAAAAACTCTACTAGCACGCGCCGTGGCACATGAAACCAAAGCCACGTTCATTAGAGTTATTGGCTCTGAACTGGTCCAAAAATTCATTGGGGAAGGGGCTCGCATCGTTCGAGAAATCTTCTATATGGCACGAAAACGTTCTCCAAGCATAGTCTTCATCGACGAACTCGATGCAGTTGCCAGTCGACGCCTTGACATCGCAACAAGTGGGGATCGTGAAGTACAACGAACCCTCATGCAACTTCTCAGCATGCTTGACGGATTTGATCCGCGTGGTGATGTTCGAATTATTGCCGCAACAAATCGTCCTGATATACTTGATAATGCCCTTACTCGGCCTGGACGTTTTGATCGAATCATCGAATTTCCATATCCAGACAAAGAAGCAAGAGTAGCGATTCTCAAAATACATATGCGAAACATGAACATCCATTCTGACGTTGATGTTAGTATAATTGCGGCAAAAACTACAGGAGCATCTGGAGCAGATCTAAAAGCGATATGTACAGAAGCTGGAATGTTTACAATCCGAGAACTCCGGGACATAGTTGGTCGAGAGGATTTCACTAAAGCCATTGCCAAGGTTTTAGGTAACATTGGAGACCGTGGCGACGCGACAGACATTTATGGATAGGTCATTGTAGAAAAGGCGAGGCGAGTCAAATCGCAAAATAATGAACGCTTACACAGGGTAAGAGGCATTGCTAACTACCAGTTCTGCTCTCAAGTAGGACATAAGCTATTCCCAGACACCTGCAAGGTTGAAGTATCCAAAAGAACTGGGCGCCTTCGTAGAGTAACGTTGGCTTCTAATGTTCTTGCAACAGTTCGTGCAACCGATGGGCGAATTGTTCTAACAATCTGGGGCGCTAAACGCTTACATGCTGCAGTTAAATATCCACGACTCCGTGCAGTAGTTCTTCAAGAGATTGCCCATTTTATTGCGGAGGGTCGCAGTCTTTTTGCCAAACATGTAGAAGAAGTGGATCCTCAACTTCGTGCTGGTGATGAAGTGCTCATAGTGGATAGTAAGGATGAATTACTTGCTGTCGGAGTGGCACAATTAAGCCCTCAAGAGATGCTTGATCTCACAAGGGGTGTCGCCGTAAAAACACGCCACTCGATGGATAAACGGAAAACCTAAATGATAACGACTATTACAAATTGCAGAAAACATGAGGGATAAGATTTGGTTAAAGTAAAGAAAGTGAAATCCAAAAAACGCGCAATGGAGCGTCAGATGCGACGGATGGGTGTGGATTTCCAGCAATTGGATGCGGTCACTGAGGTGCTCATACGGTTTCCGGATAGGGAATTAGTTCTTACTGAACCACAGGTGGTAACCATGCAAGGACAAGGAGACAACATCTACCAGATAATTGGAGAAGCCAAAGAAAGAAGCCTTACAGTCTCCAGCGAAGCAGAAGAAGGGGTTCCCACTGCTGTAGTCGCAACTTTTTCAGAAGAAGATGTCCAACTTGTAGCAACTCAAGCAAGTGTTTCAGAAGAAGAAGCTCGCGAAGCCTTACGGGCTGCGGATGGTAATCTTGCTAGAGCAATTATTGCACTAACTGAGGGCTAGGACTCTCTAGGAGCTTGCTTTACGCTCCATCATAGCCTTAACCCGTTTCATGCGGAATAGATCTTCTCGTTCCTGTTCTTCAAGCATGAGCTCAATATACCGAATAGTGTTGTTTATTCGGGGAAGAACTATGTAATTTAACGCGTTTACGCGGCGTTTTGTCTTCTCAATTTCTGCTGCAAGCCGCTTTACCGTGGCTTCAATTTCTGCAAGCCTTACAATCTTATCCAGTGCAGTACGTACTTTTTGAGCGGCTTTATCCACGGCAGCTGATGTCCCTGCTAAACTATAATGTAGGTGGGCTTCTTCTTCTTGTTGAGTAATTCGAAAGATGGGCACAGTAACTCCCATCATATTTCGAGTTTCCACATCAAAGTCAATTGGGCTTTTTGCGCCTAAAGCCAGTTCTTCTAGTTTCGCTCCGCCTTCAACTAACTTAGCTTCCATGAAGGAGGTAAAGGCTTCAGTTAAAGTGGTTTCCATTTCTTCTCGATACTTCCTAGCTTCTGACAAAATGGCGAAAAACTCGCGAACTAGGGCATCTTGTTTTTCTCGAAGGAGTTCATAACCACGTGCGGCTAATTCCCGTCGTTCCTTGAGGGTAAGAAGTTCCATTCGAGTTGGGCGAACTCCTGCAATAATTCCTGCTGACTCAGACAAGATTATCCCTCAAAGCAAAGCATAAACACAGACTACCCATAATAGGATCGCTCCAACCACAACCAACCATTCGGCAAAATATTTTCGAATCTTGTCCGGATTTTCGGTCATCAAACCGGCCATTCCAAAACTGAGTCCACATAGTAGTAAGTTGGCTAGAAATAGAATTGCTGCAATCTGGTCCCAGGGAATGTCGAAAACTAGATTGGTTACAGCTACAAATCCGGCACCAATCATGAATAGGAGTCCAAGAACCTGTAGAACGCGAATAAGCTTACTGTTGGTTTCAGCCACGGAAACACGCTCGCGGATTGTATAGAGTCGAGGCGAAACTGAGAGTGCTCGCTATATAAGCCTTGCTACCTTGACAAGCAGTATATTACTGTAGCAATTCATCGAATGTGTGAATGCGCATTTTTGCGGGTTTCTTGACGATGTTTCCAATGCGGACTCCAATGATTAGTTCAACGCCACGTTCTTCAGCAATATCGATGAGCCGTTGTGTTACAACGCCATCTAAAATGAGGACTTGAGCATTTTTCTGGTTCTGCAACTCGTTGGCTATCTCTCCGACATGTGTCTCCTTAAGTTGTTTCAAATCTTTATCAAGAATTGAAGCCATCATTGTTTGTTGAATTTTTTTAGACGAATCAAGAACGGCTTTCGGAATTCCGAGATCTTTCGGTTTCTGCTTGACCTTTGGGTCTTCTTTAGTATAAGGGGTGTCTGGCTTTGTGGTACGAGTTGTCCTTTGACGGGTTTCCTTCGTTTTATGTGCGGTAGGTCGCCGACCTCGCCGTTTCGGTTTTGGAGTGACTTTGGTCGGGGCTCTTGCTTTTCTAATGGGCTTTCCTAGCACCTGTTCAGCTGGAATTCTATTTCGGAGGGCTTTTGTGATTTCTTTGTGAGTTAGTTCCTCTACTTCTCTTCCCGTCGGTGCTCTAGCAATGTAGTCTACTTTTGCTAATTGAGAAAGCTCTTTGAGAATTAAGTCTCCTCCCCGGTCTCCATCAAGGAAGGCAATCACAGTTTTCGATTTGGTCATATCCACGATTGATTTTGGAATTGAAGTGCCTTCTACTGCAACAGCATTTTTCACGCCTGATCGAAGTAAGGATAACACATCTGCACGGCCTTCAACTACAATGATTGTGTTAGAAGTTTCTGCATCCGGTCCAGCAGGAAGTTTTTCCTTCCCTAGTTTCACAATCCCTGCTGTCCGTGATTCTCTCATGACAGTGTCTGTCATTTCCTGCGAATCTGGTGACACTTCTCCTTCCCAATCTCGTAGAAGATCCACGGCTCGTTCAATGATTCGTTTTCGTTTTTCTTCACGAACGTCTTCTAGTTTTTCCAAGGTAATTTTTGCTGCGCAAGGACCTACCCGATCTACTGTTTCCATTGCAGCTGCAAGAACTGCAGTTTCAGTCCGATCAAGGCTACAGGGAATAGTAATGATACCCTGTGATTTACCGCCCTCTGAGTTCAGTTCTACTTTTATTCGACCAATTCGCCCCGATTGTTGTAACTCTCTAAGATCCAAATCTTCACCGATTACCCCTTCACATCTGTGATATGAAGTGTAGGCCCTCTGTTTGACCAAAGAGCGCGCCTACGACATCGGGGGTTTCAACTACTCCATCTATTTCGATTTTTCCACGAATACAATATTTAGTAGTACCAGTACTTTCTTCATTTGCTCCCATAATCGCCACCTAGTAAGTGTGATTTTTGATGATTTATCAGTGGCGCGTGATGTTGAGTGCGCCAAGTTTTTTCCAATAGGATCATTGATGATGATTATGTAATTTGGTAAGCGTAATGTAATTAGCCTCACGAAGAAACGGCATTAAAACTTTGTGCCTTTCGAACAATTATCGATCTCTTTTAAGCCTTCAATAACGTGAACACGCCAACTAAAAGCTCGCCTTAACTGGTGCCGTTCCTTGTGAAGCAATTTGACGCCTCGTCCTTCTAATTGCTTAGTCAAGTGACGAGTTAGTTGACCTCCTCTCCTATCGAAATCGAATAATATCAGCAAACGCTGGACCTCGGCTAATTCATCTGCCAAACTGACAATATTATGCCCTGCTAATGTATGGATGGGTCCAGTTAACCCCAATCCACGTAATGCCGTGATATCCTTGATGCCCTCCACCACTATTGGAACGCCTTCTTCGGAGAGTTCAAGTAATAGGCGAATACCCCTAGCAAAGCGCTCTTCTAATCTTTCTTGTTTGGATTGGGGGGTTTTTTGATATGGGCACATGTAAGTTCGCCTGAATTGTTCTTTGGCTAGAAGCCAGATGTATTTCTTAATTCTACCGAATCTGGGTGACTTTTATCGGTGTACTTTTATATATCGCTGAACAAGCCCGAGACACTTAGAGGTGTTTCCATTGACTGACATTCCACCTAGCGTAGAGAAAATTTCACAGCATACCCAAGAAGTGCTTACTATCGAGGATTTAATAGAAATTTTCACCCGCCAAGAGAAACCTCGGGGATACATAGGTGTTGAACCTAGTGGATTATTTCACATAGGGTGGATTGGCTGGGTACAGAAACTCAATCAACTAGTAGAATTAGGAGTTCGAATGGAAATTCTCTTGGCTACTTGGCATGCTCAAATTAATGATAAATTTGGGGGAAACATCGAAAAAATCCGACGCTGTGCAGAGTATCTCCGACACTGTTTTACTGCCCTGAATGTAGACACCCATAAAGTTCACATTATCACTGCAGAAGATTTGATGCGACGTCTCGAATACTGGGAAAAAATTCTTCGAGTAGCAAAAAATCTCACTCTCGCTAGAGTTCGGCGATCAACCGATATTATGGGACGTACTGAAGAAGAAGCCGCCATCGACTTTTCGAAACTCATCTACCCCCTTTTGCAGGTGACTGATATTCTCGATCAAAAATACGAGATTTGTCTTTCAGGAATGGATCAACGACGTGCCCATGTCCTAGCACGTGAAGTTGCTGATAAAATGAAACTCGGATGGAAACCAGT
>JBHLNC010000091.1:0-7138 GCA_048937435.1 Promethearchaeota archaeon
AGAAGGCCGTAAAATCGATTGAAAATGCCCAACCAAAGATGAAAGGCGCTCAAATTCATCTTGAAAAATTAAGTCAGCTCCCTGTAATAGGTTTGGTTCATGATGCAGAAGGCGAAGTCGCTGAAGCTGCTCTTTTTTTGGCTTTTCGCCAACAACAAACTCTACCACGACCAGGAGAGATAGGTGTCACTGAAGTCGGATATCTTCATGGATTGGGAGATTTAGTTGGAGAACTACGAAGATACGCCTTAGATTCTTTAACAAATGATAATTTAGAAGAAGCCAAACGTGCTTTTACAGTAATGGAGCAAATTTATGCTACGTTGCTCATCTTTGATTTTCCACGTGGCTTAACTAAAGGAGTACGAAGAAAAACAGATGTAGCTCGAGGATTAATTGAGAGAACCCGCGCAGATCTGAGTTCCGCAATCGAAAATCGTAGGTTACTTACGGGAATTTCATCGCTTCAAAAAACGCTCGGAGATTAAATGGGATATGGCCTCCCTTTCACAGAAGTTCTCCACTAGTAGAGCCCGTCAGGTTCAAGAGAATTTGGTAAGCCGTATGATTGAGAAAGATGATCTTAAGGGCTCTGTCAAAACGGTTTGTGGTCTAGATGTCGCCTACCTTCAGCAAACAGTGATTGGTGCTGCGGTGCTTCTGAGTTTCCCTCAACTAAAAGTGCTTGAAGAAAAAATTGTGTATTGTCAAGTGACTGTACCCTACATACCCACTTTTCTTTCTTTTCGGGAATTCACACCCCTTTCTCTCGCATATGCCTCACTCCAAAACCGATCAGACCTATGCTTTGTTGATGCACATGGACGAGCACATCCACGGAAGTTAGGTGCTGCAAGTCATTTCGGTATCTTGAAAGACATACCAACGATTGGTGTGGCAAAACGATTACTCTGTGGAGAAATTAATTCCACTTCATATCCATACGAAACAATTACACTTGATAATGAGGTGATTGGAGTAAGAATAAACTCCAAATCAGGATGTAACCCAATTTATGTTAGTGTAGGTCATAGAATTTCCCTTGAAACGGCTGTGAAAATGACTTTACAATGCATCACAAAATATCGGCTTCCTGAGCCAACTCGGCTTGCCCATAGATTAGCAACAAAAGCCCGACTAGAACTAAAACAAACGGAGAAGATGACTTGAAGGATCAGTTGTGGTTTACTCTTCTAACACTGGCTCAACTTGGTGCAGTGAACAACAGTATTCGCACCTCAACCTCGCGTTTAGCGCATCTATTAAAAACCAGTCAGCAAACTGCGTCACGGAGAATTGCGACACTTGAACGCATAGGTTGGATTCGACGCACTCTCAATACTCGTGGGCAAATAATTCGCATAAAACAAAAAGGAGTCGAAGAATTAACACAGATACAATCCATCTTAGAAATAGCGATGACAAAAAAACGGGTTTTGAGTTTTCAAGGTCGAGTTTTTACGGGTTTAGGCGAAGGAGCATACTATATCCGATTAGAATGATATCGAAAACAATTCAAAAAAAAATTGGGCTTCAATCCATATCCTGGAACTCTCAACATCCAGCTGCTTTCAAATTCGGATGTTAACGAGTTTAAGTTACTTAAGGCAACAATAGGAATCGAAATTCACGGGTTTGCTAGTGGAGATCGCACATTTGGTCCAGTAACGTGTTATCCAGCAAAAGTAAATGATCAACAACAAGCAGCTATACTCATAATAGAACGAACCCATCATCACCCTAATGTTGTAGAAATAATTGCACCGATAAATCTTCGAGAGCAACTTAGCGTATCAGATGAAGATATTATCACTGTGAAATTCGATCTTTCCGATTCATATACGCTTTCTCAATAATTCTCGTTGTGCTGTTTAACGGGTATTCAGTGAATAACCGGTCTAGTCGCATCACCTTGGTTTTCAGGCCGCGTTGGCGCAAACGGTCTTGCACATCTTCAACTGACATTTGTTGATTAGGACCAAGTAATAGAATGTCTGGGTTTAATTCCTCAACAATGCTAAGGAAATCCGGTCCAGGATTTCCAAGTATTGCCCTAGTAACTCCTTTCAGAGCCTGAACCATGAAAAGGCGTTGCTTTGCTGGAACAATCACAGGATGGCCTTTAGCACGAAGAACATTTTCATCCTGCGCAATTACAACAGTCACTTCACCAAGCTTTGCAGCTTCAGAAATTAGAAAAACATGTCCCGGGTGAAGAATATCAAAAGTTCCAGCAATTACAACTTGTTTTACAGTCATCCTGTTTCGTCTTTGTGACACATGTAAGTATAAAATACTACGGCTCAGCCATTCTTCAGAAAGCTTTAAAGTAAGTGCTAGAAAAACTGCACAAATACGGGCTCGTAGCTTAGCCAGGCAGAGCGTCGGGCTCTTAAGCCGAATGTATCGGAGACACCCGATTGTCGGGGGTTCGAATGATCGTATACTACGATACCGAAAATCCCCCCGAGCCCGCCATTTCACTTATTCTGAAAAATGCTCATAACCTCTAGGCTCAATAGAAATTTCCTTACCATCCTTTAGTAATAGCTTTTCTGACGCTTCAACGATTTTTCCAATCGGAATCAGATTTCCACCCACCTTATTAACAACTTGAAATGCCTTTGACCATCGGTCAGGGGGGATGGTTACAACGAGTTCAAATTCTTCGCCGCCGTAAAGGGCTAAATCATCAACATCTAAATCATGAACCGTTGCGAATTTAGAACAAATTGATGGTATTGGAAGGTTATCAATATGAAAGCCCACACGGCTTGCTGCTGCAATTTCATACAATGACCAGGCTAATCCATCACTGCTATCTATTGCAGCTGATACTGCATTAGCTTCTGCTAGTGCATTACCTTCTGGAATGCGAGCCCGTGGATGAAGTGCTTTTTCTCTAATCTCCTCGACAACTTTTGCAGGCTTTTTCCGGTCATTTAGAACCGATTCAAATAGGGCACCTGTATATCCAAAATCACCTGTTACCGCTATCACGTCATCAGGAGAAGCCCCCTTTCTTCTCATGAGCTTCTCCTGAGGAACCCTTCCAAAAACAGTACAATCAATTACTAACTCCAAGCACTGATTCGTATCTCCACCAAGATAGTATGTTCCATGTTCTCGACTCACACTATTTAGTCCACCCACCAGTGCTCCAGCAAAATTAACCTCTGTATCCTTGGGAAGCCCCAGTGAAACAATCATTCCCAATGGAGCTGCTCCTTTTGCTGCTAAGTCACTTAGTCCCATAACTCCTGCCTTCCATCCGATTTCAGCAGGGGTCATTCCCGGTAAAACGTCTGTTGAGGCAACAAGCATATCGCTGTTCACGACAAGAGCATTACCATTCCATGGCACCGCAACTGCATCTTCTATTCCAGATAGTAATGCTCCATCAAAGGGTGTGATTAAATCTTTAAACCATCGAATCAAACCACGTTCACCAAGATTACGGACGGTGTTAGCCTTTTTGATCATGAAAAATCCCTTCTTCTCTACTATACAATCCCATGACGAAATCTTTTTGGGTTTCCCCACTCAACCCACTATCAACGCCTCGGTAGCTCAGTGGTAGAGCGACAGCCTCGTAAACAGTCATTGACTTTCGAGATAGCTGCTGGTCGCGGGTTCAATCCCCGCCCGAGGCTCCACTCATATTTTCTCTTCTAATTAGGTTTAACACGTGAATCGACGATTTCTTGGAATTTCAACCCGCCAGATTGCTCTAAGAGCATTTCTAAATCCATGAAATGAATAATAGGAGTAATCTCTGTTTCAGTCTTAGTTAGTTTTTGAATGGCTCTTTTTGTTTTGGTTTTATCTGATCCGGCCTTCAAGACCACATTCAAAGAAAGGACGTCCATCGAATACGGATCATCAGGCTTCGCTTTACTCACAACAATTTGTACTTCATCAGTTTCTTTTATAGCCAACAGTGATTCACGCAAAACTGTCAGATTGACAGTGGCGCCCTTAATTTTCTCCTCAGCGATTCCCATTATCTGCATTTGAGCATCAATTTCAGATTCCCGCGAGATATTGAAGAAGCAGGGCATTTCTAGTCCACAATGTGGACACTTACCGGTAGTCACCTTATCAACATGGTCACCCATAAGATACCCTTCAAACATAGACGACCTACCATCCACATGAAAAATGGTGATATAGCCGCCTTCTTCTGGGCTGGTAAATTCATAATTTCCCGCGTCATCTGTGAATCTGACGAAACGGATGGCAAAGGCTAATGGCGAGAGATTATGATACCCGCCCTTTTCCTGACACTGACATGCTACACCAATCTTAGTTTCACTTGCTGCCCAGCCACCAATTATTCGCGTTTCCGTCATTCCTGCCTCAGCAAAGTATTCCTTAATATCGTCAATCACTACATCGTAAATCCGTTCGCCAGCCAACAAAATGATTCCACGTTTCTCTAATTTCGGCTTCTGAACCAACATTTCACGACAAAAAATATTTCGTAAATAACCAGGCATTGCTGCAAATCCTGTTACCTTAAACAATTCGGCCAACTGAATTAGCTTATCTGTCGAAATCGCACCCCCCGCAGTGGAACGTACAATAAAATCAGCCATTTGAAGCAATCCCCCATCAACACCGAAGAAACCAAGGTGTGGTGCGGAGGGAAACAGATTCATGGCACGGAGTTCGAAACCCTCTTTGACGAAGGGGTCGATTGCCATTTTTCCAGATTTTGCCATGTTGTTAAGCATGAGTTCGTTATCATAGTGAGTTAAGAAAACAGGTGAAGGAAGCCCAGAGGCACGTCCAGAGGAAAACCAGAAGAAACGTGGGGAGTATTGGTGTTTGATGTGTTCTAAGAGCTCCTGTGTGGCTTTCTCTTTTCCGATATGGAGTTTGACTTTGAGTCCTCGGTTGAATACATAGCTTCTCTCTTGTTTGTAACCTGCTTCTTTGTAATAATCGAGGAGGTTTCTGATGACTTCCGCCGCCTCACGATCCTTTCCCTCCACTTGTTGGGGGTTAAGGACAAACTCCCGAAGGTTTTCCTTATAATCAGATTTTTTCACAAGAGGAAGTCCGTATTTTGCCCAATCTGTTGGAGTCTGGAGATCAAAGGGATCGACGTTGTGCTTTTTGAACAATCGTCGATAGAAGGGATGGTTTGGATAGACTTGGTACCGGATAAACGCCCGGAATTTCCGGTTTTGCAGAGATTCAATTTCATCATATTTCATTGATTTTAGATCATCAAATGTCAGAAACCGCTTCATCAGAGAGCACCCATTACAACATGCTTTTTCAAAGTGTAATGCATGGCTTGTTCTTAAACCGCAAAAAGAGTTTCGAAGGGATAAAATTCAGAGGCTGTCTGGTAGACTCCTTCTTCCATCCCTTTACTAATGTGAACAAACTGAAGCCAAAATGGTGTGGTTTCTCCTTCTAAGAAAAAATGGGAGAAAAGCGGGGTTGGAAGCGGTTTGAATTTTCACGCACAGATATAGACAAACAGGGTATCTATCATTAACTACATCCAAAAAATCTCTTCTCCTATGTTTTTGACAGGCCTTTCACTTTTCCATGAGAGTGTGTCAACTATAAGAGTACATTTTTAGATAATAACTCTGGAGGTCGCCGCTAGTTGGGCGGAGACCAAAAACGCCTGTCTAGAGGAGGGAGGTTACAGACTCCTGTGGGTCAGTGCCCGTCGATGAAGCAGGAACCGAACAACATCCGAAGAAAGGTCTTGGGATGGGTAAGTTTCGGATAACGGAATGTTAATCGACAAGGTCGATGAGTGCGACGTCTTCGAAAACCTTTGAGGGTAATTTTCGACGAATAGTGATAGGGAGTACTCGCTTTTCCAATTCTACCTCTGCAATTCGTATAGGATCGTGAAGATCGGAACTGATTCGAGTTAGAATTGGTGCGCCCATGGAAATTTGGAGGGCACGAGCTCCCACTACTCGGGATTTTTCGTATCGGGTCATTCGTTTAGGACCGATTTCAGGTCCCTTCTTAGACACATTCTCCGCCTCGCTGTTGTTGTGTGGTTTAATCTTCGAAATCTTCGCCGCCAGGTGGACCACCTGGTCCACCGGCAGCCATACCCTTAGAGGCTATGACATCATCAATGCGAAGGAGCATTTGTGATACTTCACTCGCTGACTTAATGGCTTGACGTTTCACTACTAAAGGCTCCCAGACGTTAGCTTTTGCTAGGTCACCAACTTTACCCTTGATACCATCGACACCTGCACTGACTTCGTTCTTCTCATGACGAGCTTTGAGATCAGCTAGAATATCAATGGGGTCAAGGCCTGCGTTCTCTGCTAGAGTCTTGGGAATTATTTCCATGGCCTCTGCAAATGCTATGACTGCCAATTGCTCTCGTCCAGGAAGCTTTTCAGCATAGTCGTGTAGTTGTTTTGCAACATGGATTTCTGGAGCACCGCCACCTGCGACTACTCGGCCATCCTCAACTACGTTTCGGATGACACAGAGAGCGTCGTGTAAAGCTCTTTCAGCTTCGTCAACGACGAGGTCGGTGCTTCCTCGGAGGAGAATACTGACCGCCTTGGGGTTCTTTGCGCCTTCTACGAAGACCATTTTGTCATCAGCAATTTTACGTTCCTCAAACAATTGAGCTGATCCCAAATCTTTCTTGGTAATATCATCGAGATTTGAAATGAGCTTTCCACCGGTAGCACGAGCGAGCTTCTCCATATCACTTTCCTTGATTCTACGAACTGCAACAATTCCTTCTTGAGCCATGAAGTGTTGTGCTACATCATCAATTCCTTTTTGACACAGGACGACATTAGCTCCAACCTTCTTGACCTTTTCAACCATTTCCCGAAGCATTCTTTCTTCTTCGTCAAGAAAAGCCTGCATCTGAGAAACTTCTCGAATATCGATTTTAGCAGTAAATTCAGTCTTCTCAACTTCAAAGGCGCTTTGGACGAGAGCAATTTTCGGATTCTTGACTCGCTTCGCCATTCCTGGATGAACTACTTCTTTATCGAGGACTATTCCTTCGATGAACATTGTGTCTCGGATAGTGCCACCCTGCTTCTTTTCAATTTTCATGTTGTCAATGTCTGCTTTCGTTGAACCATCGATAATGTCTGTGATACGCTGGATTGCTAGCACG
>JBHLNC010000092.1:0-7129 GCA_048937435.1 Promethearchaeota archaeon
ATTATTTCTTGCCTTTCTTTGCCTTGGGCTTAGTTGTGGTTGTCTTTTTCGCTCCAGTTTTCTTTTTCTTGGCCATAATAGGTCACAGCCTACTTGCTCCATCCAAATGAAACAAATGAAAATTTTCAGTGAAAAACAAACGAATTTAACGTCTTAATTTTCTGAAAAAAGGACCAGTTTTGTTCTTATTTCTTAGATTTTAACAATTTACACTTATTTCATCATTTTAAATGATTTAGAGCAGGTTTTCCGTGAATCAGGGCATTATGTTGTATTATTTATATGTCACATAATTGAAGTCGTTTATGCACTCGATGTACTGCGGACGCAACCCGAATCACTCCCCGTTGAATATCTACACCAAGCTCTTCTTTGAAGAATTTTGACTGCCAGCGTAGAAAATGTAGTTGTTGACGAATACGTTTGAATCGTTTCTTATATTGGATGAGTGGTTTTTTCTCGGTTGAAGGTGGTCCGCATTCTGTATAGAGCATCCGACAGGCATTGACTAAGCGTTGAACACGTTTGTCGAACATTTGATGAATCAAAGTCTCAAGTTTCTCGTCGAGATTCGAAGCACATAGTTCAAGTCGTGAAGCATAATGTGTCGGTGATCCAAGTTCTAATAAACGGAAAATAAATTGGCTGGGACGTAAGAGGGCTTTCTGATAGAGTTGAAAGCGTCCTGTCCGAATTTGGGGGGCAAGCACAACACCGGGTCTAATACGAATGAGGGGAGTGCGTGCGATTAATCGAGAAAGTTGTTTTCTTTTGAACTCACTCTTGAAAGGTTTGTAGAGGATCAGCACAAACCGTCGTGCTAATTTTGATGCGCTCTGCTTGATTTTTCGAGGTTTTTTAGTGGAATCACGTCGAGGTGTGAAAACAAGTATACCAGATTCATTTGGAAAGGGAAGAGGCCAGTGAAGATTATTTTGCCTTTTTACACCATAGAGACCAGGTCGGATCCGAACAAGGTCACTAAATCGATCTGGGAATGTGAGTTGTGTGAGGTTTGGACTTAGATAGTAGCAAGCATAACCTTTGAGTGGTTTAGGTTCTAGTGATGGTAGCTCCGCTTGTTTATCAGTTTTGAGAAGTGATGAATCTTCCGCTTGAGTAGATGTCATCGGGTTTGAAAAGGAGCTAAGTTGATTATTTTTGACCTGAAATCATCTCTTATTTTACTTTTTCTACCGAGGTGGTTTTGGTCCTTATGTTTCGAGATAAACTTGTTTCAATGATTTTTACGTTGATCGCACAGTGAGGTAGAAGTATTCGGTTTGGGTGTGAACCCCGTCGACGAGGATACGAAGTTCTAGGATGAAGGTAACAAGGAGTACTCCACTTTCGAGGCTTTTTGCGTAGAGGGTTATGGTTCCACCAGTCATGTCTTGGGGATACATGGTGAGTTGGCTGATGTTGTAGAGGTAGATGTTGTTATCGAGAATTGGAGTAACGTTGCTACTGTGGAAGTAGACGTCAAAGCTGGTGCTGTAGCTAGCGAGCTGGATGGTGACGTCATTTATGGTGGTGTTTCCGTTCTTCACCAAGTAGCTGATGTCAGCGGTTTCACCGACGTTAATGTCAAAGGGGTTGAGACTGGTTTCAACGAAATCAACGCCTGTGACGGTCTGGTTGTAACCAAAGAAGAATTGGGCATAGGTTTCTGCGACGGTGGGAGCGTAGGCGACTTGGTTGATATTTTCGGCATCGACCATCCCTACAAATGTGAGTGTTTCTACAAGGGATTCCCCAGGAACTTCAGCATAGACAGGAAAGAGGTAGACTAGACGTCCACTCAAGGGAACAAGGAGTCGGTTCCCAATTCGGTAGGGTTGAATCAAGACGAGATCGGAACGTGCTTGTTGTTCGAAGCTTTCAACCGCGGCATCAACTCCAAACACTGGACTTGTGGGAGTCTGTGTGACTGGGTCATAGGTGCCCGCACGGGCAAAGATTCCTGTGCCTACCTCGGGTCCATTATTGAAGAGGTAGAAGCCTGCCATTTTTTGGGCTTCATGCCGAACGTATCGCGCGGCTTGGTATCCAACCCAGCGGAGTGAGCCGTTGATGGGAAACAGAACGTAGTGGATGTCGGGTTGGTGGTCGGGTTTTTCGAAGAAGTCAGCATAGCTACGCCATACCCAGGGTTCTGTAACGTGATAGTAGAAATCGACGTCAAGTTGAGCATCGATGAGGTCTTCGGGGTATCGAAGTTGGTCCAACATCCATGTGGGTGGGTCAATCCAGGGGTACCAGTTTTCGTACAGGGCTTCGATGAAGAATTCGGAGGGGTTGGCGTTAGGATTACGGACCCACAGGATTCCTCCATCAGCACAGTTGACTGCTGCGAAGCCCAATAACCGTAGGTAAGGAGATTGGGCGTATTGTAACTGAAGTGAATATCCGCTGAAAATGGGTACACAGTAGTAGGCTTCACCGTTGATGCGATCAAAGATGATGTAGGGATCGTGATCAGTGAACAGGTAGGGAAGAAGGATGCCCTGGATACGGTCTTGGATGTTTCTTTGCATGAGAATGTTTGCAGCGGGTTCGTTGAAAGCTAGCCATGTGAAACTTAGATCTTCGATGGACCAAACGATTTTCTTAAGGGCGAGTTCATTACCGGTGAGGATATAGTCCGGTTCGCCTTCCCAGCTGTAGGAACCGGTTTCAGGGGCAATTGCAGTATCGACGATAACAAAGCCCTCGTAGCCATCATAGTAGTTTCCAGGTGGCGATTCGCCATAGTATATTGGGAAGTTGGAATTTGTTCCAAAGATGCTTTGGAATTGACCAGCAGTGAGAAATTCTCCGGTGGCACTGCTGGCATCAAGGGCGGTGGCGCCTTCGGCATGAGTGTAGAGAATGTACTCTTTGTGGAAGTCATCGCGACTGGGTGGTGCTAGTGAATAGGGGGCGATCCAATATTCGCGTCCTCCAACAAATACGATGTCACTATCTGCGAGGGCCATCCAATTGGCTATGGTTTGGCTCCGCATTTTATTACTACTTGCTGTGAAGTCCCAGAGCCGGGCATGCCCTACTATTTGTCCATCAGACACCCCGGAATTATTGACGAGCTGTTCATAGGGAATTTCAGTGGTATCGGGTCCTCCCGCCCAATTGGTGAATTCTAATTCTTTCGTCATTAGGGGATCCCAGTACCATTGCTCCCACATTTGACCTTGGATAGGTCCTGCTACTAAGTAACCAGTGAAGATAGCGGGGATAATGAGGATGCCAAGGGTAACAATTGCTAGAATCCCGATGACTTTGCGATTCATGCGTGGAATCTCTCCCCCTCGGCCATAGCGTCCGATGATGGTTGCTCCGAATGAGATGGCACACACTGTACAAGTGAAGATGAAGAGGATTAGAAGATGAAGGACGTAGAATTGGGTACCAACATCGACTTCTAGATAGGGAACCCCTAGTAGGAACCAGAGGATGCCAATCACGGCAAGGAAGGAAACGGAGGCGATGACTCGGACTTCTGGTCGACGAGTTGATGGTCCAATACGGGCGAAGTAATGGATGAGATCAAATACGACGCGTACTCCGATGACGATTAAAAAGAGACTCATGAAGGTGAAGAAAATTGTGTATTGAACCTCAATGGTGGCAACAAGATTAGATACAACTTCAGTTGGAACCATGGGATTAAAGATGAGGAGGATGGCCTCACCTATTTGACCCCAGTTTCCTACTCCTGAAGCGGATGACTGAAAGAGTAAGGATAGTAATCGCATATTGTCGAGGAAAATAAATGTCAGTACTAGATAGGATCCAAAGAAGAGCAGGATTTTCCATCCAGCAACAAAGTAGTAGCTAGGGTAGCGACGGCTGCTGATTCGATCACTCAGCCAAATAAGGTTTAACGTCTTTGATTCATGGGGAAGTCCTGCTAGGGCGATGATAATAGCCATGGGAATGGCTACTAGGAAGAGAAGCCCGTTGAATGTGTAGGTTGCCCACCATGAAACTCCTGCCTTGTTGATGTACATGACATCTAGCATCTTAAAGTCCAGTAGGAGGTTTTGAACTCCAAACACACCAGCGATGATTATCCCAATGATGATGAGTATTCCAATTGCAAGTGTTATGATTTTACGCCGAGAATCTGTTATCTGAAGAATGCGGCGAGGTTCGTAATTCAAAAAATTGCCACCTTTCTGTTGAGTCTAAGAGGATAAGCCCAAAAGGGCGTTTTCCTATAATAATGCCTTGAAAATTCAAGTTTAAGACCTTTGGGGCTAGCAGGAAGAGCTGATGTTTGCAAAAGGGTTAAGTTCCCCTTTTTTATAGCCTTCCAGCAGCAGGCGAGAATGATGAGACAAAAACTTGTGGTGTCTGTTTCTGGGAAAGGTGGTACCGGAAAAACCACCATCACCACCCTCCTACTTCGTACGCTTCTTCACCACACCAAGCATGCACTCCTTGTAGTGGATGCAGACCCAGTGATGAATTTGCCTGCCATGCTAAACATTGACATAGAGACTTCAGTCGGGGAAGCAGCAACTCAATTGCGTGAAGACATTGATGCAGGTGCAATTTCTGCTGGAACCTCCAAGCAGGACCGGTTAGAAGGTGAAGTCTACGAAGCCTTAGTCGAGGGAAAAGAGTTCGATTTTTTAGCTATGGGTCGCACCGAAGGCGAAGGCTGCTACTGTTTCGTTAATCGGGTTCTCACCCAAATCCTTGACACCATTACAGCAAATTATGATGTGACACTTCTCGATATGGATGCAGGTCTCGAACATTTAAGCCGACGAACAGATCGCAACGTAGATGTCCTCCTCATTGTGATCGACCCATCCAGAATGTCCTTTGATGCAGCAGTCAGAATTCGTGACCTTGCCAAAGAGGTTCATATTGAATTCAAACGTATCTGGGTCATTGCAAACCGATTCCCTCCTTCACTCATCAAAGAAAGTGCCGAGGATTTAGAACGACGCTTAACTGAAGCAGGTCTTGAACTCGCAGGGATTATCCCCGCAGATGATCAAATCATCGAATTCAATCTAAAAGGCAGATCCTTGTTGGAATTACCAGACGACCACCCCGCTGTGAAAGCCGTAGACGACATTGCGAAACGAATAGGATTACTAACTGAAGAACGGCTCTTAGAGCTACTTGGACAGAAACCCGCCTAGAATTCCAATGAATTTCAGGAATAACACAAGTCTTTTCTAAAGGTATTGGGGAGGGATGAATGGGTGATATTGAGGTTAATCCTCACTGGTGGGAGTCCGTAATATGGTATCCGAAGTTTTTCTTATCAAAGGTGAAAACCGAATGAAAGCGATTAGGAGCCTTCTAGCCGAATGCAAGCTTGACGAATTCAAAGGTAAGCAGATTGCATTCAAAACCAACTACAACAGCGCAGATCCTTTTCCAGCGCAAACACATCCTGACACCCTCAAATTCATTGTGAAAGAATTACAAACGGCTGGTGCAAAAGAAATCATCATCGGCGAACGGAGCGGAATGGGCAATACACACGATATCCTTGCTCAAAGCGGCATCATTGAACTAGCGAAGAAACTGAAAATTGATATACAAATCCTTAATGACTTACCTTTCTCGGGCTGGATTCATATTGATGTAGAAGGTTCACATTGGGATCGGGGATTCCTATTTGCACGGTTATTCATAGATGCTGATGCTGTAGTTCAGACGTGTTGCTTGAAAACGCATCAATTTGGTGGTCACTTCACAATGTCGTTGAAGAATGCCGTTGGAATGATCGCCCGATATCATCCCCAAGATGGCTATGATTTCATGAATGAACTGCACGGATCTCCCCATCAACGCGAGATGATTGCCGAGATTAATACGGCTTATGAACCAGCCTTAATCGTGATGGATGCAGTGAAAGCTTTTGTTAAAGGCGGACCAGCGAGGGGTAAAGAAGTGACTCCGAACCTCTTCTTGGCCGCAAAGGACAGGGTCGCCTTAGATGCCGTTGGCGTAGCGCTTCTCCGTCATTATGAGACAACTGATGTAGTTGATAAGGGACCCATTTTTGAACAAAAACAGCTCGCACGAGCGATTGAACTAGGATTGGGGGCAAAATCTCTTAGAGATATCAAACTGGTTCCGCTAGATGATGATGCGGAAATATTGGCAGAAAATATAGTCGCTCAATTTGCCAAATAGCTGATTTTCATTCCTAAACAAAAATCAACATCCTTGATTAATCGGATTCCTTTCTTTGTTGGCGAATTGATTGTAAGAGTTCGATGACCTCTGTGTCTGAGACATCGTACCAGTTGTCATATGCATCTGCAACTGCAAACACATATCCCGAACCTATATGGGGACAAATTAGGTCGTCGACCTCATCGCGTATGAGTGATACCGCACTTGCTGAAGCTGTTGGAGTAGCCACGAGGATTTTGCGAGGGGTTAGATTTCGTACTGATTGGATGGCAGCTAGCATGGTATATCCTGAAGCTAGCCCATCATCGACTAAAATGACAATTTTGTCCTCAGGTGAATGGTGCCCAAACACCCCTCCATATTCTTGTTTACGATTCTCGATTTGAACTTGTGTACGTTCGATTACTGAATCAATTTGATCTTGGTTCAATCCAATCCGGGCAACCAAGGGCTTGTTTAAGATGATAGTACCAAGGGATGTGATAGCCCCAAATCCTGCTTCGGGATTGTATGGGATCTGCAATTTCCGGACTATTAGTAGGTCTAACTGAGCTCCTAAGGTATTGGCAATGGGCAATGCAACGGCAAGCCCTCCATTAGGAATGGCCAGAACCAGTGGTGGATCTTCAAACTTGCGTGTTTGAAGTTCTTTGGCTAGCACGAATCCTGCTTCTTCACGATCTGTATAGGATGCAGTCATGGATAGACACCATGCCAAGAAAGCTTCGCGTGTAAAGTAAAAGGTGTTGTTGGATAAATAGGCTGTAGAAGTTGATGAAATATTCTCTTAACAGAGCTTTTTTGAAGGACAATGACATTTGATGAACCAGTATATACTATGATTATTTACGGAGTGCGAAGATTTTGGAAGTTCGTAAAGTTATGCGATTGGGCCTGAGCTCGCTGGTTGTTTCTGTTCCCAAAGAATGGGCTGACAAATATGCGCTTGATAGTGAGAGTC
>JBHLNC010000093.1:0-1543 GCA_048937435.1 Promethearchaeota archaeon
CACCTTTCGCGAGTACTCACGACGGGAACAACTCCTCGAAACAGCTCTCCAATCACAATTTCAGCAAGCCCAACAACCCAAACCAGGACAAGTCTCATACTGTCAAAGCTGTGACGCTCCTTTGAAAGACGATGACAAATTCTGTAGCAATTGCGGTGCAGCCACAAGATGAAACCATCAATTACTGAACCAGAATTTAACATATAGAATCAGCGTGATAATCGGGGGCGAAGTTTTTTTCCGAACTGTCCGGTTTCTATGGAATTATATACTGTAAGATTGGGTTAATTCTCAGGAGCTGGTCTTCATTTTCAATCAATTGAGAGAGAACGACGAAGAAGCCAAGAAACAAAACGAACTTCTTCTACGGTGCTTAGCCAATCCCGTCCTATTACCCCTTTTGGCTAATTGCTGGTCCCAAGATCAAAAACATTCACTGAAGAATGGAAGCCTAGTTCTTCTCGGAGCTGTCAGTCTCATCTGGTTCCTTTTTCGAACTGGGACTAAGCCAACTCGAGTGACCTATCCTTGTCAACAAGTAGCAGCCAACAACGTATCAGTTGCCGCTCAATCAATTCTTCCTGTAGCCATCACCACATTCTTCATGAAATTTCGAATATCTTCACTTCGTCTAGCTGCATCAGAGGCTCAGGGATTTCTAAAACGGTACTGGAAACCAATCCTCGCCCTAGCCATTATTGTACCTAGCTTAGGATTCGGGCTATTCTTTGTATGGAACACCCTTGCTCCCCCAGCATATCCTGGCGATGTCAATCTTTATCTCACTCCCCAAACAGCCACCGAGTCACCAGCTTCAAACATTTATGTATTGAACGGACGCCCCGTAGCCCACATCCCCAACCTTATCAATTTAATGGGCTCTCAGGGACTCTTCTTCTACCAATCCAGTACGACAGGGGCTACTCAAGGACCGTCCGGCCTCATTGCACCAGATGACGTGATTATTTTAAAAATTAACATGCAATGGAGCGAACGTGGAGGTTCCAATACAGATCTTTTGTATGAATTAATTCAAGCCATCTTAGCTCATCCGGATGGATTTACAGGTGAAATCATTATTGCTGATAACGGACAAGGTGTTGGTGATCTTAATTGGACATCAGCTAATGCTGAAGACACATCTCAATCAGCACTAGATGTCGTGAATATGTTTTCATCAGAATATGCTGTCTCTGCTTATGACTGGCAATCAATCCGCAACATCCAAGTCGATGAATACTCAGACGGAGATATGACAGACGGATATTGGCGTAATAGTACTGCGGACCCAGACACTGGGGTATATGTCTCATATCCAAAATTCCAATCTGAACAAGGCACCTACATCAGCTTTAAACATGGTATTTGGAATGGAGCAACTTATGAGGACCGGCTAAAAGTCATCAACCTGCCTGTACTCAAATCACATCAAATCTATGGAGTAACCGCTGCAACTAAACATTATATGGGAGTCCAATCTGAAATTCTGAATGGAGGAATTGCCAATGGACACCAACAGATTGGTGAAGGAGGTATGGGCACT
>JBHLNC010000093.1:1553-7115 GCA_048937435.1 Promethearchaeota archaeon
GATCTCAGAAACACGATACCCAATTCTCAATATTCTCGATGCTATCTACATCAACGCCAATCCATACCCAATGCTATCGTGTGGTCCTGCAACAAGATACGCTGCAGCAACTCGTGTGAATGTCCTGATGGCGAGTACAGATCCAGTGGCCTTGGATTATTGGGCTGCGAAAAATGTGCTCATTCCAACAGCGGAAATTAACGGCTATGAAGACACTCATTACTTCAACCCAGACAATACGGAAAGCGGTGGATTAACCGACGCCTTTGGTGTATACCTCAATAACACGAAACATGAACTCATCCGCAACGGCTACACAGTTACGACAAATCTGAATCGAATGAACGTGTTCATCACTCAGCAACATTCAGCACGAAACTATGATACACTAAACCCGAGCTCTTTCCTAACTCTTCCAGAGACTCGCTTTGATAGCTAGCCCACGAATCGATACCAAAGGTTCACTGAATGTAGTAAAAGGAAGTTCAAGTGTTAAAGGCTACTCTGCTTCATCATCTTTTGTTACGTTTTTTAAGCAAGTTCAGTAAATGAAGCCGTAGGGTGTTCACGCATGTCAGATGAAACAGCTCGGACTTTAATTATGGCTGGTGCGATATTTCAAATCCTGGCATCGATTATTATCTTATTTCTTGGAGGTGCTGGTTTTCTAATTCCGATCCTCTTTGGTGGAATATTAGGCCTCTGGATTTTCGTAGCTGCGTTCTTTTTCATTGGTGGTATTATCTGTCTTGTCTTCACCGTCCTCTGGCTCTTCTGGCGCCTTTATCCATCAGATCACAAGATTGGACTCATCATCACTGGGTTCATCGCTCTAATTGTTGGTGGCTTCTTGCCAGGAATCTTTGTTATCATTGGCGGAGCCATTGCAAGTGGAAATGGCGTATAACTAGGTTAATTGAATCTACAACATTGGCCTCTCCCTACCTTTTCTTTAACGACATGTACTTCTGAATTACCATTCCCTTTTAACAAAGTGCACTAAAATTTAGAATTTGGAGGCGCCTATTCACTTATGCCTTTGAACATATGTTGCATTTGTTTTTGATAGTTATCGAACGCCTCTCGTCCTTTTTTTGTCAACTGGATTAGTGTATACGGCTTTCGGTCTACGAATTTCTTAATGACTTCAATGTATCCTGCTGCTTCGAGTTTTGTAATGTGAGAAGATAGGTTTCCCCATGTGAGGCCAGTCTGGCGTTTCAGAAACAAGAAATCCGCGCTTTCCAAGACGTATAAATGAGACATTATGATTAAGCGTGCGGGCTCATGGATGATTCGATCAAAGTCGTCAATGATAGGAAACTTGCTATCACTGGACTCGTCAGGCACCCGCCACCTCTCCACTAGTTTGTTTAGGATACTGTGTTAAAAATTGGTAGAATAAGATTAAACCATACACAAGGATAACACAGCCTAACACAATGAGGGGCAGGAGCGGCAACACAGGAACCAGAAATGTGAAAATTCCGGAAATTAAGAATACGACACCATAGGCGTAAAACCTCTGCAAGTCTAACATAAAACCAATTAAGGTGAGAAGGAACGCCCCAATAATTCCTGCAATAAGAATGGTAAACGCTGATTCAAAAAGGAAGACACCCAATGCTGGATAGATCATCGCTAGAATACCAAGAATATTGAACACGACTAATACCAAGACGCCTGCTAGCACAACCTGCTGAATTCTCTGGCGACGAACAGAAGAAAACTCGACATATCCGAGTCGGGGAACTGTGACGCTTTTTTTAACTCCCGCATAAACGGAAATCCAAACCATAAAGCCTGCAATAAGGAAAAACCAGAATTCTGGTAACCACCAGATGATGAATACAAGATACAGGAGAACGCTGCCAATGCAGATGTCTAAAAGCCCATCTCCATGATATGATGTAAACATTTTTCGTTCAATTTCACGTAACTTTGCTTTCTCAGCCATTTTCATTCACCTTTCGTTCTGTTAAATCCGTTTTAGGATAACGACGTAGGAACCGAATTGAAAGAACTAAACCCATCAACAATAAGAGACCTCCAGTCACCAAGAGCGGTAGAAATAATGGAAGAAACCAGAAATGACATAGGCTAAAAGAAACCCCAATCAAAACTCCGTAAGCATAGAATCGTCGAATACCAGTAGAATACGCTATCACACAGAAAGCAACTACTCCACTAAATGCCAGAATCAACCTATAATTTGATAGAAGAATAGGCATGAAATTTGGAATCACCAGTAGTCCAACAACCATTCCAACTATTGGTGCCAAAAGAATTACCACGAGAAGCAAAATCAAATAGACATTTCGATTTTGGCGTGTCACAGAAAACTCGGCGTAACCAAGTCGTGGAATCGTAATTGTATTCTTTAAGGCCATGAAGATGAATATCCATAGACTTGTTGAACCCAGAAATATAATAAAAATGGAAGGAAAAACAAAGCTAATGATTCCAAGCTGTAATAGAGCTCCGCCTAGACACAAATCAAGGAAACCATCTTGGTGAAAAGAAAGGAAGACTTGCCTCTCAATCTGTTCTAGATCTATTTGTTCATTCAATGGACTTTGCCTCCTTCATTAGCTTCAGGATCTTCTTCCCATGGATCATCAAATTCAAATTCTCGCTTAGCCTTGGGATATTTTCGGAGAAACTGGTAGAGTAATACAAACCCAAACGCGGCAATCACTACACCCAACACAACTATGGGAATAGAAAGATGCATCGGGAAGAACTGGTTAATAAGAAAGACTACGAGGGCAACCACACCATAACCTATGAATCGTTGAATTTCTACTAAATACCCACACAAGATAAACAAACCACCCACGATGAACGCGATAAGTGTGACACCATAGGTATTAAGAAACGTTCTCAACTCGGGTGCTAGAAGGTCTAAAGTGGTGATTAAAAACAAGATCACGTTGATAACTACCAACAATAGGGCTAACGCAATTACTCTACTCTGGCGACGGGTTTTGAATTCAACATAGCCAATTCGAGGAACCGTGATAGCTCTTTTGACACTTGCATAACTTCCAATCCAGAGAATAAAAATAACGGCAAAAGCTGACCCAGAACTCTCAATAAACCACGGCAAGAACAACACGCCAAACGTAATGATGGCTAGTCCAATGAAGATGTCAACTATTCCATCTTGATGATAGGTAAGATAGGCTTTCCGTTCTAATGTTCTCAAATCAACGCGATCTACCATCGTTATCACTCCTGTAACTATTATACTTTGCGATACTTAAATACTTTGCCCTATTATAGTACTTTGTACGGCAAAGTTAATAAGGAGGTACCTCCTATCACTCCCCGAGGTGAAACGCATGTACAACGGCGTTACCATCCAAACACAAAAATTAAACAAAACATTCGGACACGTCCATGCCGTTCGGAACCTCACATTAGAGGTTCGCCAAGGAACTCGATTCGGATTCCTGGGTCCGAACGGTGCTGGTAAAACTACAACGGTTCGAATTCTCTCAGGACTTATGCAACAATCAAGTGGTACAGCTACAGTCTGTGGTCTTCCACTTGATTCGAAACGTAATGAAATCAAGGCCGTAACTGGGTTATTACCTGAAACACCAGGTCTTTACTCAAAACTGTCTGCTGTTGAATTCCTCGAATTCATCGGGGCTTTGAATGGTCGAAACGGCGATGCATTGTACAATAGAATTGATCGATTACTCGCATTGCTGGGATTAGAATCACGTCAAGACGACCTCTTAGAATCTTATTCCTCTGGTATGAAACAAAAAGTGCTCATCGCTTCGACACTCTTACATGAACCTGAACTCGTATTCTTAGATGAGCCCACCGCTCGACTTGATCCCAGTGCAAGCGTGATTGTCAAAGAATTGATCGAAATCTTAGCTGAGTCTACAGGTACAAGCTTCTTCATCTGTACACATCAAACATCGTTTGCTGAGGATGTCTGTGATCAGATTGGCATCATCAACGAAGGCCAGTTAGTCGCTTTAGGTTCTGTTCAAGACCTTATCAGTGCAGCCAACGTTGGAAATCTCGAAGAAGCGTATCTACAAATTGTCGGTGGCAAAGTCGACCGAGAAGCACTCCTAATGTGGAGATGAGCGTATGACTCGGAAATGGTCAAGCATTGCCAAAGCAGAGTACCAAGTCAGTACGGTATCCTTCCGTGGCAATCGAACACGGAATATCACAATCCTTTTTGCTTTGGGACTCATCTGGGCATTATTACTTGCACCCTACCTCATTGGGATAATAGCGGATCTCATCATTCCAATAGAAATCCTACAAATAATCATGATTAACATGCTTCCCGGATTCATGCGGGCGGTCATGTTCTTCATATGGGTATTAATCCTCATCATCCCCTTGTCACGGTCTCTCCAAGAAATCAAGATTGGTCAATGGGAAATCTTTCTCTCTAACAATGTTTCAACCCGCGACATTCTCATTGGTACATTCCTAGGGAAAATTCCGCTATATGGTCTTCTTGTGCTTTTTATCGCTCCACCGTTCCTGGTTCTCTTCTTTCTAGCATTTGAAGTCGTTCTACTTGGCCAAGTCTTAACGTATCTAGCCCTCTTTCTTATGATTCTCACTACAATCTGGCTCGCTAACTTAATTACAGCAGCAATTCAAGCCAAACTCGGTGAATCCTCTCGCGGCAAAGAAATAGCCAATGGGTTAGCCATATTACTGGCCATCGTCAGCATTGTCCCCATCTATGGAATTATGTTCTTCAGTCAACAATTCTCCGTTGTTCTCGGATTAAACGTCTTCCTCCTCTTTCCCTTTACGTGGCCCGCAGATGTAATCAGCTGGATAACCATCTACTCTAGCCAAATCGGATTCAGCATCGACCAACTTCTAGCATTCCAGCAAATTCTGAACTTTGATCTATTTCTCAGTACAGCGTTAATGAGCATCTTTGCCATTGCTGTTGTTGGAATCGGACTTGGTTCGGCTGATCGTATCTTTACGTACAATATTGGTGCTCGGACTGAACAAGTTACAACTATCACTGGTGAGAATTTTGTAATTCGAGGAATTCGGAAACTTGCCCCAGGATCTTTTGGCTCCTTGGTAGTGACTTGTTTCAAAGACTTCTTCCGAAGGGCTTCAAATCTCTCCAAAGTGGCTTACGGTATCATCCTGGCGGTAGTCCTACCGTTTATCATGTCACAAGTCATGATCAATATTGGCGATACGGGAGGGTTTGACATGATGATGCTCATCATGATCGGTGGTATCGGGATGGCGATGATTGGAGGATTTACCTTCTCAGGAACTGCATTCATGGAAAGTAAAGATCAACTTTGGATAATTCAAAGTACACCATCAGGAACTGCACGATACGTTAAAGCCCGATTAGTTTCAGCGTTCATTATTGCGCTACCACTGGGCTGTATCCCGGCATTAGTCATGACTATCATTAGTGGAGGAACTCTTGACCTCTTCCTGTTCTTAGTAGCTTATGGCTATGTCGTCATTGCTGGAGCAATTTTGTTTGGTACAGGCGTGACCGCCTGGAATCCCAACTATGAAGACACAAAA
>JBHLNC010000094.1:0-7101 GCA_048937435.1 Promethearchaeota archaeon
AAATCACCAAAGCTGTGGAAAAAAAATTGAAAGATGTCGAACTCAAACCCTTGAAGAAAACCAAGAAAAAATGGGTCTCGAATATTGAAAAACTCCGAGACATTGATATGACAGCCTTAGGTCCTGCCATGGTAGCTGGGTATGTCATCATGAAGGATCGAGGTGGACGCATCATTCTCCTCACCGACGGTCTCGCCAATGAAGGTGTTGGGGCGCTAGAAGGTTCTTCAACAACTGGGGCTCAACTCTATGAAGATTTGGCTATCAAAGCTGCCAATGCAAGTATCATCATTGACGTGGTTGGGATTAAAGATCCATCTGCCTTTATGGCGCTTGAAGCCCTGGCTGTGATGCCTATGCAAACTGGTGGAACCATGTTCTATGCTCAAGCCTCTGAAATTGCAGCCGCCATGAGTTCATCCTCAAGTGGGAAGATTGTAGCCAGGGGAGTGAAAATGCGAGTCATTACCCCTGAAGGAATCGAGGTAGCTGAAGTTAGCGGACTTGGTGGCACAGATGCAGAACAACTGAAAAAAGGTATTCGGATTGGATCCGTGACTGAGGACCGGGAAGTTTATGTCCGGCTCGCTCCAGCAGCGAAAGTGAAAGAAAAAGAAGTACCTATCCAAGTTCAAGTCTCCTACATGGATGAGGAAGGCAACCAACGAATGCGCGTGATGACTAAACGAGTCAAAGTTACTGATGACGCCAAACCAATCATCGAAACTCTTGATGTCGAACTACCAGCAACTTACGCTGTACAACGAGCTGGTGAGGAACAGTACCGGGGCGAAGTTGCCAAGAGCAAGAAAATCCTTGAAAACACTCAAAATGCGTATAGGGCTGTACGAAATCAAGCTCCGGCAAAGCTAGCAAAAGCTTTTGAGAAAGCTGATAAGGTTCTTGATGAAGAAATCGCCGAAGCCGATCAAGTCGCGGAACGCCAAAAGGAAGAGATGAGTAAACGGTCTGTCGTGGGTGTCGCTCAGGCTGCACCGATTGCTGATGAAGATGCCGCGTTAAGTATGCAGAAGGCACGCAAATCCAGTAAACAACTCTTCGAAGACGAAGAATAACCTACTAAACCTGATCGAAATGATGTAAAAATCATCAACTTAGAAATTTTTCATTATAGGTTCATATTCCTTGAAGAGGTATCGTGAGATGACGTACTGTTGGATTTGACTAGTGCCTTCATATATCTGGTAGAGTTTTGCGTCTCGGAAAAGCTTCTGAATGGGATATTGTTCGAGGTAACCCTTACCACCGTAGATTTGGAGAGCGTCAGTTACGATTTTCATTGCATCCTCGGAACCAACGAGTTTAGCACAGCTTGAAGCAACGTTGGCAATATTTCCATCAGCGCGTGTATCAACTAGCCAAGCAGCCCGCCATGTTAGGAGGCGCATAGCTTCAATACGGGCATACATATCTGCGACCATGGTTTGGATAGCTTGGAAGCTACTGATTTTCTTTCCGAAAGCATCGCGTTGTTTCGCATAGTTCAAGGCATATTCCATAGCTGAACGAGCTAGCCCGGTAGCCATTGCACCAATAGCAGGGCGAGTTTTAACGAAGGTCATCATAGCCAGAAGGAAGCCAGTGCCCTCGGCTCCTAGAATGTTTTCTGAGGGTACCCTTGCATCCCTGAGAATAACTGCAGCTGTATCAGAAGCGCGGTGGCCAAGTTTTTTCAGTGGCTTCCCTGTTGATACGCCTTCTGCATCACTGGGGACGATAAACGCTGAGAGTCCCTGATGGCGTTCAGTCCCCTTTTGTCTGGCAAAAATGACGAACACATCGGCATGATTGCCGTTGGTAATCCAGAATTTGTTGCCATTGAGGATGAAAGTGTCGCCTTTGCGTGTATACGTGGTTTTTATTCCAGCCACATCTGATCCCATGCCGGGTTCACTAGTAGCGAAGCTAACAAACTGGAGTTCTCTAATTAGCGGTGTGAGCCATTTCTGCTTCTGTTCTTCAGAACCTCCGAGGATGATGGGTGTCGTGCCCAGGTCATTAACGTAAATAGAAGTAGTCATTCCAGCACAGGCGGCTGCCATTTCTTCGACCACCAACACCGATTCAAGTTGACCGAATTCAGGTCCACCATATTTCTTTGGAACACCAAGATTCATCAACCCGAGTTTGTGTGCTTTGGCTATCACTTCTCGGGGAAATTCTCCGGTCTGATCAAAGTGCTGCGAGACTGGAAGCACGTCATTCAAAGCGAATTCTCGGGCTTTAGCTTGCAGGGCTAGTTGATCGTCGGTGAGTTGAAAATCAATCATAATGACCCAGACCTCAAAACCGAGAAGTAATTCTTAGTATTTGAGTTATGCGTTCATCCTAATGTGTTCATCAATAAGAAGGGGAGAGGCATTGTATCTGTTCACATAGTGACCACTGAATTGAGCAGTTTTTCACAGATTGTCTTTGTACTCTGACCACACCTAGAAGTACTTGGTGATGAAAAATGCGATTTTATGCAATCTTCACAATGCATATGTACTACAAAAGACGTTTGCTGGAGAACCACAGAAACACGCCCCGGTAAGTGGGAAACGAGGAGCCCCCCGTGACTGATTCAGAACCCCTTGGCGATGAACTCGGACCAGATGGTTACCAACCAGAACCAATTTGTGACGAAGACATGACTTCCTCCAGGAAACAATCGGGGAAACGGCTAGGCCACAGTTTGACAGCACGGGGAATAGCACTGGCTATTATTCTCAACGTCGTCTATACGACGATTAACGCTTATCTTGGCATGAACTTCGGGTTTGGCCTTGGTTTTGGAATAATTACAGTTCTCACTGCATATACATTGTTTCAGGTGATGCGGGGAAATTCAAATCGGCAAGAAATTACCACGACAATGATTGCCTCAACGGGATTCGTAATTTATTGGGTGCTTTCGGTTTCGATTTATGTTCAAGCGTATACAGCGTACACGCTTCCGTGGTGGTTGGCACCCCCTCAGGAGGTCTTGCTTACTGGGAGTGCCTTTGATCCGCGATGGATTCCTCCCATTATCTTTCATTTAGGGTGGGTGATACTTGCCACCTTTCTTGGTTTCATCGTAGCATTGGTTGTGGTTGATTATGTGCAAACGCGAAAAGAAACAAAATTCCCCTTCTACCTAGCTAGTGGAGTAACTATTGATACTTGTATGCAAACAGGACAACGAAGTCGCTTCATGTTTTGGGCTTTAGGCATCGGAATCCTTCTAACAGTGATTCAGTATTGGGGGGATGTCCTCCTGCAACCCTTCGGGCTCTCGACAATAAGTTTGGATTTCACTCCTCTCATGCCACCAGGATTTGCCCTTGGATTTCTTTGGAATATCAGCTTGATGGCAATTTCATACATCATTGATTCAAAAATTTCCATTACTCTGTTGTTTGCGGGATTCATTACTTATTTGGTGATTTCACCGATTCTTGTTGCGATAGGAATTGTACCACCGGGGGCTACGGGTATGGACATGTACTTCAATCTCATCTTTGGATACACAATTAGCCCTGCCCTTGGAATCATGCTTCTTAGCGGAATAATCGCATTTCTTGTTGTTAGACTTCGTAATCGAATCCGACCAACAAAACAAGGAATGGAGGATGACGTAGGTTTACTTGATTCTGTAAAAAAGAATCCACCTGATGCAGACAAAGCGGACCTTCCTGAAACAGGATATGTGGGATTTGGAGACTATGCCAAGGCCTTTGTTTATGGATTAGTGCGAAATCGCCGGTTAGGTCTTGCCTATTTACTGATCACCATAATCTTTGTAATCATTGTAGTAGGTCTCAACGTGTTTAGTCCATTTCCAGCGTGGATTGCGATTTTCATCTCGCTTCTCCTACTTTTGCCTGTAGCACTCATTGACACATTTGTTTTGGTCAAATTTGTTGGTGAGGCTGGAATGGGAATGGGAGCCCAACGACTGGCGTTTTATGAAATTCCTTTGGCAGTTGTCGGACTGGAAGGTTATGTCCCTTTCATGGCTTATGCAGCGATTAATCCCTTCACTACTACAGATACCCTCGGAAATCTGAAAATAGGAGCGATGACAGAGACTCCTCGCCAATCAATTCTTATTGCCCAATTGTTGAAGATAATCCCAGGTGCTATCACGAGCATTATTTTTGTCTTGGCGGCTTGGTATCTTATTGGGTTTCCATCTGAAACGTTTCCTGCTGTTGGCGTGTTGCAAGGATATGCTATTGTCTCAATATTTGCGACAGGCGGAATGGGAGGGGGCTTCGACTTACTCTCATTTCTTGTAGCAGGGAGTCTTGTTGGAGTACTCTCGGTGTTTACTCCGATAGCGCCCCTTGGTGTTGCTCTCGCAATGTTCTTGCCTCCTTCTTACTTCATTCCCTTTTCCATTGGTGGGTTCCTTCGTCTTTATACCAATAGAAAATATGGGAAAGAATGGTTTTCGAAACGTGGACAGGTTATTGCTGTAGGTTTCATTGCTGGAGCGGCAATTACGCAAGTCATTGTAGCATTCATGACACCGGGGATTCAACTCTGGGCTCTTCCGATTTGCATAGTAATTCTTGTGATAATCCTTTGGAGATATCGAAGCGATTCTCTATCTTCAGAAACCATTAACACTGAGGAAGAGGTGCACACTGCGGAAGCTAAAAGTAGTTGAGGTCAAGTCGAACATGACAGTGAACGAGGTCTGAGAAGTGCTTTCAAAAAAGGAAACTGTAAATCGAGCAGTACAGTACGCAGAAAATGGATTCCTTTGTTCAGAAGCTGTCCTGCTTGCTCTTAGTGAAGCCCAGAACATAATGAGCGAAATTATACCCCGTATCGCGACAGGCTTTGGAGCAGGTATTGGTCGCCATGGAGAAGTCTGTGGAGCTCTCAGCGGAGCAGTCATGGGACTAGGACTTCGTTTTGGTCGATCCCAAGTTTCGGAAACACCTCAAGACACGTCTCCTTATCAATTTGGACAGACCATGGTGAACTTGTTTGCTTCGCGCGTCGGACATATCCGTTGTCGTGACATACTGGATCTTGATATCTCAAGTGATGAAGGTAGGAAGAAATATCGTGAACAAAACCTCTGGGAATTGAAGTGTCGAGAATTAATCCGAATCGCCACCGAACTCAGCTACGACCTTCTTCAGGCGAATCCACCCGACTCAAAAGTTTAAGCGGAACGTTTTCTGTTTTCATAAAAGTTTTACTCGCGTTTTGAAGTGAAACGGAATAGTCAAATACCATGGAAATCATGATACAGTGGGATATCGGGCGTGACTAGTAAACAAGCTTGTAAAGAGGCATTGTTATCGCTATTGGCACCAGTCCAACCCTTAGTTCATGGCGACACTATATTCCTCGGCAATCTTGAAATCGAAGTCACAGCCTCTGGTTATGCAAACATCACTATTGACCGTCCTCTCGATTTGAGCTTTTTTGAAGCCCTCTTCGTCCGATGGAGAGACTATTATATTGACGGCACTGAGGCAAGTATCACCGTCAAACCCAGTGAGAATATTTACTTTTATGGTGACGATGGAATACAGGATGTGGCATTTGGTCCAGAATTTGATCGAGACCTACTCATCACGGTCTTCACATATATTGACCGCAATTTACCTGGGAAATATCCTGAAATGCGCCGATGGATTGCACTCAACTCCCAGCGTTCATGAATTGGTGTCAATCGAAACAACTGCTAATCCTAGTTAGTATTGCTTTCCGACATATGCTACGACAGTTCCTGGTTTATCACATATCGGGCATGATCCCCAGGGTTTTTCTTGTTTGCCAAGTTTAGTTCCACGGATGTCAGCACCAGTTGCATCTTTAATTTTCTCTGCACAGGCTAGTCCTTCCATATCGAGTGTACAAAAGTTGATGCGTGCCACTTTTTGTGACTCCATGATTTCGCATATCTCTTCAAAGGAATTGGCATCTTGAATTGCTCTATCGAAATGCGTCTGAGCTCGTTTACGAAGTTCTTCAGATACGGCATTACCGGTTTTCTTCACTTTTTTGACTAGCTGCTTATCTGACACTGTTTCGCGAGTTCGGATATCACGGCGGAAGATGGTTACGGTGTTATCTTTGACTTCGCGATTGCCAATTTCCAGTCGGAGTGGAACACCACGCATTTCCCAGTGATAGTACTTATCGCCTGGACGTCGTTCAGTGTTGTCAAAGTGTACACGTAATCCAGCTTTTCGTAGTTGGGCTTCAAGTTCTTGGCAACGTTCGATGACGACTTTCTTTAATCCCTTTTTTGGAATGGGAATTATGACTACTTGCACTGGGGCTAAAACGAAGGGGAGAATGAGTCCGTCATTATCCCCATGCATGATGATCATGGCTCCGTACATGCGGCTTACTCCAGGACCAAAACAGGTCTGGTTGGCATATTGTTCTTGTTCGTTTTCATCGACATACTTGACATCATAGGCACGGGCAAAGTTCTCCCCGAGCATATGTGTTGTCCCATTTTGGATGAATCTACCATTCGGAAGGAGCGATTCTGCTGCCACGGTGTATACGGCACCTGGAAACTTGTCCCACTGTGGACGTTTTAACACGATAACTGGCATAGCTAGGTGACCTTCGACGAAGGTTTTGGTAATCTCGAGATCCTCTAAGACTTGAGCTTCTGCTTCTGCTACGGTTGCGAACACATTATGAGCTTCTATCCAGTAGAACTCCCGTCCCCGTAAGAAGGGGCGGGTCATTTTTGTATCATACCGCCAAATCGCCACGCTTTGGTACCGTTTGAAGGGTAAGTCTCGCCAACTCCGTATCCATAGGGAGTACAAGGGATACATAGCCGATTCACTCGTTGGTCGAAGAGCCAACGGTTCTTCGAATATCGTATCTGCTCCAGCTCGAGTACACCAAAATACTTCTGGTGAGAAACCTTCAACATGTTCAGCTTCTTTGACAAGATTAGACTCGGGGACGAGGGCAGGAAAAATGAGGGGAAGATGACCGTACCGTTCGAGCTCTTCTTCTAAGAGCCGGTACATTATTTTCAAGGTCACGGTTGTCCATGAGCGGAACACCACCAGACCTTTCACACCATAGCGTTGGTCGGAGAGTTCCGCACGTTTATTG
>JBHLNC010000095.1:0-7036 GCA_048937435.1 Promethearchaeota archaeon
GATACAATCCAATTCGATGTAGTCCAAATGTCCGAAGATTATGGCTAACACCACCGGGATGAATTTGAAGAGCACGTTCCCAGAGCTGATGGCTTTTCGAGGTTGCACGTCTGTATCTTTCCAACATATCAGCACATCTCACTGCAATAGACCACTGCATAAGTAATAGAAATAGCTTGTTTCCCTATTTTCGGAGTTATGGATGGACAAGAAATCTTATCCTAAGAAAGGTGGAAACCAAATGGATACTCACAATTGGAATCCATGCTTTAAGGGATCTTCCGAATTCACAACAAACTGATGAAAACCTGTCACATACGCAGATCCTTTAATCACGGGAATAACTGCTTCAAACTGCCCCACCTTCGTAGCACCAACGATTTTCCCTTCAAACACAGTCCCCATTATGCTTTCATACATGAATGGTTCATTTATACTAATCTGCCCTCTTGCATATAGGGCAGCAAGTCGGGCACTAGTCCCTGTTCCGCAGGGTGATCGGTCGACCTGTCCATTGCCAAAGACTACTACGTTTCTGACCTTATCATGAGAATTCTTGATTTTTTCGTATATCTGAGTCAATCCCACACCAGTGATGGATGTGACTATGGGATGCTTAACTTGAATATTCGCATTAACAGCATCTCTTATCTTGAGCCCTGCTTCGATTAGTTGATCAATATTTCTCTTCTCTATAGCGAGATTTAACTCAGCAACATCAACAAGAGCAAAAAAGTTGCCGCCAAAAGCAATATCAACTTTAACTGTACCGATGCCAGGTATTTCAAGTGCAATGTCTTGATCATAAAGAAATGAGGGTACATTGCGAATCGTGACACTTCGAACTTGCCCATCTTCAACATGAACATCAGCCTTAACAAGACCTACAGGAGTATCAATGGACAGGGGAGTTACTGGTTCTTTCTTTTCAAACATGCCTAGTTCAATCACAGCGGTAGCTACTCCAATGGTGCTGTGCCCACACATATCCAGATATCCTCCACCATCAAAGAAAATTAGACCAAATTGTGCGTCCGCACTCAAAGGTGGAATCATCACAGTCCCGCACATGTCCCTATGACCACGTGGTTCGTGCATTAACAAGGTTCGGAGAAAATCCATTTTTTGTGAAAAAAAGGTCTGTTTTTCTTCCACCGTTTTCCCAGGAAGGTAATTGATACCTCCTAGAACCGCTCGAACCGGCTCACCAGCAGTATGTAAATCCACAGTGGAAATGATTTTTTCAATATTCATCAAGGAACCTCAAGTAAATTATCAAATCCTCCTTTTTATCTACAATCCAATGGCTTGGGAATAGGTAAAAATCTGATTTGAAGTGTTGATGTAACGTCGGTTATTAGAGAACTAAACCACCTCTTTCTGCTGGAACCATGACCGGTTCAAACACTCCAGGTATTCTTGTCCTATTGTGGACGTAGTCCAATACAATGGAAAGAGATGAGATTAGTGCAAGAAAGATGATCGCAATTATCCCATATGTTGCAAGAGTGACGAAGGTTGCGGAGGCGATGAGGTGGGCTTTGGCAAACAGTTCTTCGACTCCGATGAAGTATCCAACGACTGTAAACTTGGGAAGATATACAGCTTCATTGGACCACGATGGAATTGCACGCCGTAAAGCTTGAGGCAACACAATGTGACGGATCCCTTTTGTTTGTGACATTCCAATTGATCGAGCTGCCATCAATTGTCCAGCACTGATTGATGCAATAGATCCACGAATGTATTCAGCTTGGTAGGCTGCGCTGTTCAAACTTAACATAATAAGAGTGGCAATCATCCGGTGGTCAAGAAGTGTAACTCTTCGACCTAACAAATCAATAATTGAGATACTAAATGCTATTTGGAGTTGAGGAAGACCCTGTATCTCAAGCCACGCATTGATACTATCAGGTAGAAAGTAAATGAGGAACAGTTGGGCGAGCAGAGGGGTTCCACGCAAAAGCTCGATATATCCAGTGGCAACCCGTGAAAAAATCAGTCCTCCATACTGACGAGTAATTGCGAGTAGAAGACCAAGAGAGAATCCTATAATGAGTGCTCCGAAATATAGCCAAAGTGTTCGCCAAAGTCCTTCAAGGATATGAGGCCAGTATGGCAAAATCTTTAGGAGATCTTCAATTAGGTCGTTGAAGACTTGGAGCATGAGCTAGATTTCCCCCTCCTCTAGTGGTTTAAGAAGTTCTTCGTGGCTTCCATATAACACCTCAAGACGTTTGAGGAATCGCTTTACCCGTTCTGATTTGGGTGATGTAGCGAAATGTTTGGGAGTTCCTCTTTCGACAACAACTCCCTCATCCATGAAAATCATTTCACTTGAGACAGCTCGCGCAAACCCCATTTCGTGGGTGACCACAACCATCGTTGTACCTGATTTAGCTATATCAAGCATTACTTGAAGGACTTCCCCAATTAGTTCAGGATCAAGAGCTGAAGTGGGTTCATCAAACAGAATTAGTACCGGGTCCATAACGAGAGCACGTGCAATACCAATACGTTGCTGTTGACCACCAGACAACTGAGCTGGATAATGATCTCTCCATTCTTCCATCTTTACCTTTCTCAATGCATCGAGTGCCTTTTCATGAGCTTCTTCCTTTGGCATCCCCATGACTCGTTGAGGTCCGATACTCACGTTATCTATCGCCCTTAGATGTGAAAACAGGTTGAAGTGTTGGAAGACCATTCCTATCTTGGATCGTTCTTCGTTCAAATTGATTCCTTGTGACATCAAGTTCTTTCCGGTAAGAAACACTTCACCTTTATCCGGTGGATCTAACATGTTAAGGCAACGAAGAAGTGTACTCTTCCCAGAGCCACTTGGACCAAAGATGACCTTTACCTCAGATTCTCCAACTTCAAATGAGATCCCTTTTAAGACTTGGAGATCTCCATATGCCTTCCAAATATTTTCTGCACGCAAAACTTCTTTAGCCACAGCTAGCCGCCTCCCAAACCCAGTTCCTTAAGCTTCTTGGTTTGCCGTTCACCAAAAATCCTAGTGACAGGATAGGTAAAGAGAAAATAAATGATGGCTGTAATTCCCATTGCAGGTGCCCAGAGTAGCGGGAAATTCGATGATACATACCATGCGATTTTCAACATCTCAATATTTCCAAGGGCATAAGCAAAAGACGAATCCTTAATGACCACAGCATATTCGTTGGACCAGCTAGGAACAGCCATACGAAGCGCTTGAGGTAATACGACATGTCGAAATGCCTGGAGCTGGCTCATCCCCAATGCCCGTGCAGCTAATAGTTGCCCTGAATCCACTGACAAAATGGCCCCACGAAGGATTTGGGACTGGTATGCTGAACTACGAAGTGCAAGGGCAAGAACTACCGCTGCTAGTCCTCTCTGAAGTATCGGGACAAACCAAAAAAGCCCTGGTATTCCAAAAGCAAAAATGAACATAAGAACAATGAGGGGAATGCCCCGCAACACTTTCTCATAACCACTTGCTATCCACCCGAGCTCCCTGCCACCATAAACGCGCATTAGAGCAAGTAAGAGACCAATTACAAATCCCCAGATAAGACCGTGGGCTGTAAGCTGGAGTGTTGCGGGTGCTCCCATGACGAGAATGTAGATAAAGATGGCAAAGAGGCTCGGGGCTTCTTGCATTAGTTTATCCTCCGAACCACTCAGCGATGAGGGCTTCCAATGTTCCGTCAACGTAAGCGTCGATAATCACTTTATTAATTGCGAACATCAGTGATGGTGAATCCCAACGACAGTAGAATACAGTAGGTGGCGCTAACACTGTTAGGATTTTCTTTAGGTTGTAAATATCCCTATAGAAATCCAAAACAGGTTCATCAACATACGCACACTCAATATTGTCTGCTACAAGGTCATTGATAAGCAAATCTGCTTTCGGATAAGCTACCCTGGTGATCGCATATCCTGCATCAATGAGATCTTGGATTTCCCAGTCTTCCGCTGTTCCCGTCTGAACACCCACCGTATGACCATCAAGATCCTCTAGACTACTTATCGTCAATGTAGACTCGTTCTTCACAATTACGACCTCGTTGACACGAATGTAAGGCACTGAGTGGGCAAGCTCTTCTGCCCGTTCTGATGTAACGAACATAGCCGATGCAAGCATGTCGAGATCGCCCTGCTTACATGCTGGGATCAATGCATCGAAATCCATGTCCACGAACTCCACTGTGACATTCAGATAGTCTGCAATCATGTTTACCAAATCGATATCAAAGCCTTCGTACTGACTAGTGGTAGTGTTATAGATTTCAAAAGGTGGCCATGGGACATCGGTTCCAACAATGAGATAACCGCGTTGTTGAATAATTTGAACCATCGTGGGAGTTGGCGGCTGGGGAATAAACGCAGGCGCAAACCACCCACCAGTAAAGCCAACTGCTATACCGATAATCAACGCAATAGCTGCAAGAGCTCTAGAATTCATTCATGTATCACCTCCATAATTATGCGAATCAGAAATGATTCGGAGACTCTATGCCATTTCTTCCTTCAAAACGCTTTCTAAAAGAGGTTGGAGCTTTCTCTTTAGTCGAAAATCACAGAAGTTACTGACGTATTGCTTAAACGGAGTCTCGCCAGAAAAACGATATTTTCTTATTCCCTATCAGCCTAAATTTACCCCTATTTTCGGAGGGAAATAGATGAGACGTTCATTCGTTCTATTTTTTACAATATGTTTAATCAGTTTACCTGTTCTCCCATCGCCTTTTCTTACAGGAATACAAACTATGACGTTAAACGCAACCGCTCTATCAACACAGAGTATGCGCACAAGTATGATCGGCGCTTCTAAGGGTGCGACATTACCCGGTCCTGATCTTTTCATCGCAAATTGGACATCCAACCGAATTGGAAATCCGGGTTTTGAAACTTGGAGTACTCCCACTCATCCAGACCGATGGGATCCTGCCCCCAGTGGTGATCAGTACGCGTGGTTTGCCACTGAGCCAAAATGGCAGGTGAGTCAGGGAACTTATTCTGGAGGCCTCCAATGTCGTTCACCCAGTGGTCAATATGCCTCCACCTTTTGGCGACAATCAGGTCTCACTGCTGACATGCAAAACCTAAATTTAACCTTTGATTGGTATCTGGACCAAAACCAATATCCTGCAACTAACTTCTATCTAATGTACCTTCAATTAACTAATGGGACTAATTGGTATGCTCTCTATTATTGGTTGAATGGTACTAGTCTTTGGAGTAACTCAACGGGAAATGGTGTCATTGAAATCAGTGGGCCTTCACAACAGTGGAATAGATTTAGTCGTAATGTAACCCAAGACTTCCTTGACATCCCCACTTTTCCGGGTTCAGTTAGTTCAACTCTTGTGTGTAACTCTATCTACTTTTTAGTTAATTCATTGAGTGCGACAAGTGAGCATTTACGGGGTTTTGTCGATGATTTGTACTTGGAGAATGAATCCTTCACCTGGATTGGCGGGCCAGTGCGAGATGGGAACTTTGAAAGTGGAATTCCTAATTTCTGGCAAAGTTCTCTCCCTCATTGTGATGCAGCTCAGTTTAGTCAAAGTGCTAGTGCCTATTCAGGTAACTGGTGTGGAAATTTAACAGCCCAATCTTATGGTAATCAGAGTTACTGTTGGTTAGGGAGCTTTCCGGACTGTCGGATTACTACTCAGAACCCAGGTATCTTAAGCTTCTGGTGGAATCTTGACCATCAGCACGCTGCAACAGGAAGCCAATCCTACATCTTGATGGAATTCTACAATGGTTCAGCATACCAATACCTGTACTATCTCATAGGACTTGCTGGAACGAGTTCATGGGCTAATACAACAACAGGGTTGGTTATTCTGGCATCAGGATTTAACACAACGGGCACTTGGATGTACTTTGAACGGAATATCTGGGATGATGCGGGAGCCTATTTTGGTACTGATGAGTTATACATCACATATCTCAGTATTGAAACAAGAGCAAGGGCATTGGATGCACGGATTGTAACCCTGTTTGACGATGTGCGGTTAGAAGCAGGTGCTGTGAATGGTGCAGGGTTTGAAGATCAAGGTGCTGTGGGTAATCCTATACGCGGGTTAACAAATCCGTTTGTGGAGTATAATGTATTTACAGTAACTGATGTTGCCTCTGCTGGAAGCAAAAGTGCGAATCTCACAATACTTGGTGCGAGTGGGATTGAATTTCGACAAGAACTAAACTGGCGACAGCTTGATAGTTCACATGAAACTTATCTAGATGTGATGTGGCGTCTGGAAGACTTCACTTCGACTTCAAACGATTTTGCTTATATTGCTCTGAATTTGGATGATTTTCATAACATTCGCTACTATTTTGCTGCTCAGACAATGCCTGCTAATACAAGTTCGAACTGCTACTTCAACTTAACCAGTGCGAATAGTTTGAATACATGGTTTCAGATGCATCGAGACCTCGTTCATGACTATGAAGAAGCTTTTGGATCTCTTCCCGATACTGAAATTACAGACTTATGGATAAGAGGTGCATCTGGAGGAGGGAATCGACTAGAAATCCTCTTCGATGACCTCTACCTCTATGATGATCCCGCCCCTCGTTTATCCAATGCCTTCTGGGATCCCATCACACCTAACTACGATGAAACCGTGATCATTGAAGTCGACGCTGAGGACCAAGACCTTGACACTGTTATATTATATTACGAGATACATCATGATTGGCATTATGCTTTCATGGCTCCTGTGTCGGGAAACACGTACCGTGCAACTATTCCTGAACAACCTCACGATACCTTTGTTAGATTCTTCTTTGGTGCCACTGACACTTGGGGAAAGACTACTCTCTTTAACAATTTTGGGAATTACTGGAGTTACACAGTGTGGGACCAATCGGTTCCTGAAGTGGAAATCACTTCACCTTCAGATCATGCAGTTATCGGTGAAACTGTCGATATTACTGTGGTAGCAAATGATTGGGGTAGCGGTATCGCAAATGTTGAAATTCTAGTTAACGACGAGAGCCTCTTTGTAGATACTAGTGCCCCCTTCAC
>JBHLNC010000096.1:0-1815 GCA_048937435.1 Promethearchaeota archaeon
GCCAATGTAAGGGAACGTCATGCCTATGGTCGGTGGAGTTATGTCGCTCACCGTTCTACCAGTGAAGGCAATCAATTCAGGTCCCTTCGGGATGATGAGCTTGTCCTTCCAGACCATCATCCCCTTGCCGTTAGTCGTGCGCCTCTCGTTCGACCAGTTCATAACCTGCCTTGCCACAGGCGGGTCTTCCTCGGGAGAGATGGCCCACACCCCGTCCTCTCGGGCCACGTAGAGGAAGTCTTGGAACCAGCACATCGCCGTGATCGGGATGTCTCCAGGGCCCACCCATATCCTGTTAGGGTCATTGGCGTCGCCCTCCCAGTCCGAACCATCGAGAGTGGCAGAGAAGTGGACATAAGGCTTCCCGTACTCGTTCGCCCACATCCGTCCACCGCCCATCGCCAGGAACTGGAAGTTCTTGGCAGATGACTGGCCAGCGGTAACAAAGTCAGCAGCCTCGGGATTAGGAGAGCCAGGAGCAGCCGTCCTGACCAGCTCTAAGGGCGTACCAGCGTTGTAGCGCGAGACGAAGAGATACGTCCCATTGTTAAGCAAGGCGACGGAGTTTTCAGCATCGACGAGCTCATCGGTGCAAGCGGCCCACGTCTCGTCATTAGGATCGAACACTCTCAGCCCAGCGCCAGTCGCCGCCCACACGTAGCCCTTGTAGTCCAAGAACTGGGCGACAGGAGTAGTCAAGTCCTGGTCGCTCGGCTTGATAGCGGTGGCCAGTTGCACCACGTCCTTGTGGCGCGTATCCACACTACCCTCGCTGTAGTGATAGGCTTTCGGGTCGTCAAAGACTCGCTGGCCGAAGCCGTGCCGCCAATCCTCTTGGGCGATCACATTCCAGATGTCCATGTCTCCGTAGCCCAAGTCTCCAGAGGCCATCTTAGGGCTAAAGGTGTTGACATCCTTCTCCTGGTAGGCACCCCGCCTATACAGGAGCTTGACGCCGTAGGTCTCTCCAGCTATGGTCAGTACAATATCGTCGGTCCCGCCTGCTCCAGCTCTCCTTGCCACTTTGCCTCCTAGAACGGCCAGTCCCTAGACCTTACATAACCGCGCTTACCCCTGCGCCGCATCCTCGCCATTGGCGGTCTGTAAGGATGACTCCTGCGGTACTCCTGAGCCTTTAGGTGCCACCTATCAGCTTCCCTCAACAGCCTCTCCGCGCTCTCACCAGTGGCCCTGCTCGCCATCGTCTCGCACAGATAAGACAGGCCCTCGAACCGAATGTAATCCTCGTCTATGGTTGTGCTTTCGCTATCACTGGTCAGTTGCTGAGGGTAGCGCAGATAGCGAATCTGGAGAGCCATGCCTGCGTCATAATAGTGGTACAGGTGCAACTTCGGCGTTGCCTGTATATGCCTGTCCCAAGAGAACTCGGTGATTGCCCTCCACGGCAGCTCCTCTTTGGCTACGTCCTTGATCTTGTAGCGCGACGTTGAATCCGGTGCTGTTGATAGTGTTCCAAAAGTCAACGTATTAGAGGTATTGGATACTATGTCAGCCGACTGACCCTCCCCCGTGCCGTCGTAGATGACCAGCGTGTAGCCATTCGCAAACTCGTCTGTGTCCCAATTCTTACTCGAATCCTCAAGCGTGGTGGTACTGCCGCCAGTGGCCGTCCCGGTCTCCACCACGTCCACGTTCTCAAGGTTGATCTCAAGGATAACTTCACAATCGGAAGGCAGGTCATACTCCAGCTCACGCTCAACGATGATGAGCGACTCGTCCCTCATCGCCTCCATCCACCAGCCCTTGGCCTGCTCAATGGCACGGTTGACGGCATCTATGTAGTCCTGGCGCTTG
>JBHLNC010000096.1:1915-6985 GCA_048937435.1 Promethearchaeota archaeon
CCCTCATCGCCTCCATCCACCAGCCCTTGGCCTGCTCAATGGCACGGTTGACGGCATCTATGTAGTCCTGGCGCTTGGCCCTGATGTGGAGTTCGTAGGCAAGCCCAGTGCCAGCAGTGGAGGTGTAGCCAGGAGTGACGGTGAACATCCCGCTAGAGTTTACAAAGCCGATGACCCTGCGCTCCTCCTTGCCGGGAGCACTCTCGCCTTCCAGATAGAGCCAAGCGTCAATCCAGTCGCCGTCCTCTTCGTCGCGGTTGGTGTCTGCCAACGTGGTCTTGGACGGCATACTGGTAATCGTGCCTGAATTGAGAGGATAGTCCTCGTTGAAGGCCCTCTCCAGCATCGCCCTCAGAACCGCTAGTGTTGCTGCCATACTAACCTCCCCTCCTCCATCCCCAAGCGTCGTCGAACCAGATACCACCGCCCTCCGGCGGTGTGATGGGGATATAGACATCGTGGCCGATCACCACAACCAGCACCGTCTCCAGCCTGTCCAGGTCCTTCATCGCCTGGATGTCAGACTCGGCCAACGAGATCAGAACAATTGTTTGCTTCCCTGTCTCGCCCATGATGTAGGATTCCACGCCTGAGACTGGCGTGAGAACAGTGAGCGATTTGCCCGTCTCGATCATGCTCTGGATGTCTGTAGCTGGCGTCAGTGCCAAGACGGGAACAACCTTACTATCCCTAAATGTTGCTTGGTCGGTGCCGACGAGCTGGACCAAGACCGTTGTGATCTTTCCAGTTTCGCCCATCGTATACTGCTCAGTCTTGGCTAGTTGAGCCAAGATGGTTATGGTCTTGCCAGTTTCCATAAAGAGCAGCCCATCCGTTCCTGTAACGGGTGTGAGTACAGTCACACTCTTGGCTGTTTCAACCATGCTTTGTATATCCGTCTTGCTCATTGCTGAGAGGATCACTGTTTGCTTTCCCGTCTCGATCATGGACTGAGCGTCGGTCTTGGAAATCTGGGCAAGAACTGTTACCAGCTTCCCTCTCTCGTCGTATATCAGTGCAGCAGCGTACTCTATGATAAAGTCGTGTGCCTCTGGAGTGGCCGACCCATCCCCAGAAAACTCAAGCCGCAAGAAGAAATAGCGAGCCGACGGTACGCTACCGAGTGACGTGTACCATGTGCCCGGAGGCGTGTCCGACGAGTTTGAGCCGTACTTCCAGGTAAGCGTTTGTCCGTTCAGAACCTCTGTCTTCGCCACCGACTTCCAATTCGGCGAGGTGAGCCCAGTATCGAGTCCCTTGGATTCATAGGTTCCAGATGTGAGATAGCCCGTGGTATGGTTCTGGTCTGTGCTGATGGAAGCGGTTCCACTACCAACGGACACATCGACCCACTTGTCCAAGTTGCCAGCTTCAAAGTCGTCAGTGAAGGTTCCAGATACAACATCCACATCGTCCCAGTAGACCGCGTTAGCCGCCGTGAACGCTTGCAACTCTACGTCCTTGATCTCCGTGACGGTAATGCCTGAGCGTATCTGCGTGCCGTCCACCTTGATCGTGCCGTTCACGGTATCTATCTCGAACTTGTGCCAACCGACACTTCTGGGCACCGAACCCGCCTGCCAAACGCCGTCGTCAAGGCTCGAATAATAAGTCGTGCTAGTGGCTCCTCGGACGCCCACAGCCGCAATATCGGCTGAATCGTCCTCCACGCGGAGTACCCAAGTTACGTTGCTGCTGGTGCTGTTGTCATAGGCCCAGACTTCCACGATCCCATCAAGCGACGAACCAAAGGTTTTGGAGATGGCTCCCTTGTCTGAGCCCCCAGCACCTACAGTCTTCGCAGAGTATTTAGCACCGTCCAAGACTAGCTTGCCGCTGTGGTTTGGGGCAGTTTTGACGTCGGTAATGGTCGTACCCTCATCCCAGTCGGCGGCAGAGTCAATGGCGTGAATGGAATCGGCGTCGCTCTTCTCAAAGGCGAAATCCGTTGTGCCCTTGGTTGTGAACTTGTCCAGGACGCCCAGTTCATAACAGTTCCAGAACACCACGCTCAGGTACTCATCGTTGCGTGGGAAGATCGTTGCCTTTTCGTACTCCAAGCCTCCGTTAGTAGCGTCATAGCGACGAAGCACGTTGGTTAGAGTGGCCTTATCATAGTTGTAGCCTTCCAGCGTTGAATCGTCACCGTAAACTAGGAAGTAGTAGCCAACCAGATTAACAAGCACCCTCGCATAGAAAGTGTCCGTCGGATTTCCGCCCGAATCGTAGCTGTCAACCCAGCCATCATAGTCCGCTGTTTCGTCTTGCTTTCCTTCAAAACCTGAAAGAGTGTCCTCGGCGCAGGTCAAAAGAGATGTATCGCTTGACCACTCCAGGGCAGCCCAAGCCATCAACTGACACATGACGGATTGATACTGATGTCGATAGGCTCCACCTGCTTGGTACGGCCATCTCCCGTTACCGTCCTGCTGGTCCTCTACCCGCAAGACCAGATCGTAGGCTCTGTTCGTCCAAGTCGTGTTCGATTCGGCGTCGCCTATGTACTTGAAAGCCCTAGCCGCAAACAGATTCTGGTTGTAGACCTCTACCGAGCTGTCCTTCTCGTTCGGATACCAGCCACCAACAGTTTCCGAGTTGTAGGGAAATGTCGCATCGAAGAACTTCCCAACGGTCTCCGTTGCCGAGTCCTTCAGGGTTGTGTTGCTCGCAGCGACGCCCACGAGATAGAGTGCCAGACAACAGAGGACATTGTTAATGAGCGACTGGTATGATGTATCGTCTGTGTTGTCCCAGAGCTTGGTCGTTCCGTTCTTCAGGCCGTTGATGTAGGTACAGATGTCTTCGGCTGTGTCTAGGCTTGCCTGTACGCTGTTCTGCTTATAATCAGCGTAAAGAGCAATAGCAACCCGAGCGGCTATTAGCTCGTTGGTCACATGAACACCGTGAATCAGAGAGCCATTGGAGCGCGTGTACGTGCGCCAGTAGTCGCAGTAACCGTCTAGCACGGTGTTCAACGTCACAATGTTGTAAGGAGCAGTGCCAGCAGGTAGACTCACCTGGGCGTGCGTTTCGCCACTGTCAAGAGGGACAGGCGTGTCGTTAATCAGTATGCGGAAATAGTAGGTTGTGTTCGCCAGCACATCCAAGGTAGGCTTTAGAGCTAAATCCCATTCGGTATCTTGCCCCGCTCCTATGTCGCCCGTTCCAGCCCCGCCAGAGGACTCAACGTACTCTAACTGAGTATCGGTATCGGTCAGCTTGAGGCCCGTCACCGTGTTCCCCTCAGTAGCCTGCCCGTCAGCGTAGTCCCAAGCTGCGCTCGGCCCGGGAGTGTACCAATCCGATTCGTTGGTAGAATATTCAAACTTGAAAGACACGTTACTGGCCCCGCTGTCGCCCCCTGTCTCGGCAACATTAACCCGAAGCCTTATGATGAAGGCGTTGGGGAGACTGGCCAGCGTGACTTCATCGGCAAGGGCTACCGATGGCTCTGCCGCGTCATCCCTGTAGAACCGCCAGTTGCGTTGCTTAGGAGTAAAGGGCGCACTAGCTATCGTGATCCCAGCCAGCAACACGCCAATGGCCGCAGAGTTGGTAGAGTCATAGAGCTGGAACTCGTACTCGTGACCAGCTTCGGCATCGTTCGGATTGACGGCGAAGTGAATCTCGGTATAATATTCGTCACCGAGATTGATGGAGTCACAAACCGCAGTGCCCTCCACCTCCTCGCCGTCCTGCCAGCTCGACCCACTGGGCGTATTAGTGCAAGCCTTCTCACCGATGACCACGGCGTTGCCGTTCTGTAAGTCCGTGGCCGTTCCCCACTTGATCTCGCCAGTAGCCGCCAGATCAGCAAAGGAACCCTCGTCGGTCACATCGCGCCACTGGAGACTGTACTGAGCCTCCCAAGGCCCCTTCTCCTCGTCTATCTGAGCAACGACGATGAGCTCATAGGCCTTGTTGTAGTCAGTTACGTCTGTGTCATCAGCCGCCAACGGAGACCGTGATGCGTTCAATAACCTCGATGCCGTTAGGACTGGTGGTGCTGCTCCTCCCATTCCTCAAACCTCTCCGCGCAATCCTGTCCTACGGCCACGCAGCATCTCCACGGTCTGTTGAGCCCTAGACCACAGACCCACTTCTTCCCGTCCGCCTTCAGGTGTTCGCACGGCCCATCCTTCAGCTCCATGCAGCACTTCCCACACATATCGCAGCGCCCTGTCTTGGCCATCCAGGGTTTATTGACGTGTTTGTATGCAGCGAGCTCTATACCCGCCGTTATGTAAAGGTGCTTATCCTCAACCCAATCTGGAAGGTCTAACTCAATCCTCAAGGGATAGCCCTTCTTACTCAGATAGCTTTATAGCGATGTCAGTCTGTAGGCTGTCCTGGTCCTGCAACACCCTCGCCGCAGACAAAGCAGCCGTGGCTATCAGCTTGCCAGCCGTTCCCGAGGCTACCGTGCAGAGAAACATCTGCTGGACGGAGGGCCAGCTACCACCAGATGCGGTGAAGGTCACAGTCTTCGACTTGGCTTGGTAGTCCCCGCCCTCCTGCGTGACGGTCCAGTCCGTAGCGTCGCTGTTCACAGCCTGGCGAGCGTAGCCGTTGCCCGACGGCTCACCACTGAGCTCCGTGAGCGTGTCTGCCTCAGCAGGTGACGACCTGTTATCCAGGCCAATGTAGTAAGCCGCAGGGACGCTCTGTGCCTCGCTGAATACCACTTGCACGATGAATTGTTCGCCTTCATCGTGCAAGATGTTGGCCGTGATCTCCTCTTCCCAGATGACCTCGCCGTTGCGGATATGCTTGACGTGCCACGTCGGTTGCCACTTAACATTCGCCATGTTCCTGCCTCCAATTGCCCAGTATCGTCTTCAATGACCTCTCGACTGTCTCCTCGTCGGGCTCCCTCATAAAACGAGTGCGCCCACGATCCTGTACGAAACCGTCCTTCAGGATCACGTAGCGCACAACCCACCTCCACCCACTGCGCCTCTGCTCTATCGGCAGGGCCCCAGAGTGAGTAACGATGATCGCCCACGTAGCCCTAAGAGGCTCAGGCGCAGGTTCAGCCTTCCCTAACTTTTGTTTGAGCCTCTCCCACAC
>JBHLNC010000097.1:0-6966 GCA_048937435.1 Promethearchaeota archaeon
AGAAGCTGGAAAGCTATTTTCACATGTTCTCGAAAAGTTTCAGGGTCGGCTATTTCAGGTTTCTGTGAACCTCGAACTGTAATTGCCTTTAGTTTCTTAGCACCAAAAACTGCGCCAGCACCGGCTCGGGCACTCGCTCGCCCTTTATCATTCATGATAGCTGCAAATCGGACCAGTTTTTCACCTGCGGGTCCGATGGAGAGGATACGCACCGTCGGATCGTTGGTTTCCTTCTTAACAGATTCTTCGGTTGTGAAGGTGTCCATTCCCCATAGATGTTCAGCTGATTCAATCTTTGCTTGTTCATCTCGAATGTTTAATATCACTGGTGTTTTTGAAGCCCCTGTGATAAGAATGCCATCCAATCCCGCATGGCGTAATTCGGCTCCAAAATAGCCACCAGCTGTGGATTCACCCCATATGCCCGTGAGGGCAGATTTGGTGCAAATGGCATGACGTCCTGTACAGGGAGCACCAGTGGCTGTGAGAGGTCCTGTGAAAATGGCAACTTCGTTGTCGGGATGAAAAGGATTGAGAGTTTCGATAGCTAGTCGATTGTATAGAAGTCGTGCTGCATAACCTGCGCCTCCAATGAAATCACGGGCATAATCCCAGTTTAATGGTTTATGTTCTGCAGTCCCCTTTGTCAGGTTTACAAAAAGGAATTCACCCATATACCCTTTGGGATTGGGCATGATGTTCACCGTTTTTTGACGCGTTTCATGATCTCAAACATCTGCTGCTGCATTTCAATGGATTCAGCAGGAAGCAGGTTGATCTTCTTTTTATCCACAGCGGAGGCTAGCAGGTATATTTGGGCGACGCGTTCAAGCAGGAGGGCATTATGTAACGCTACATCCATTGATGGTCCGACGCAAACCCCACCATGATTTGCTAAGAGTACTCCATTACGAGGACCTAAGGCTTCGACAACGTTCATGGCTAATTCTTCAGTACCTGGTAATCCATACTTGGCGACTTCAATCTGTCCACCAAGTTTAATGACAAATTCGTCAATAATTGGAGGAAGGGGCTCTTGAAGTACGGCTAGAGCCGAGGCGTAAATACCATGAGTATGCACGATAGCATTAACATCTGATCTAGCTTTGTAGATGGCTGTGTGGAGGGGGTGTTCAGTGGATGGATTTCTGTCACCGTCGATAATGTCGCCTTCAAGATTGATAATCATCACATCGTTCGTATCCATACAGGCGTAGTCGACACTGCTTGGTGTTATAGCAATTGTATCAGTATCAGGGATTCGAAAGCTGGCGTTCCCTGAACTGCCTATTACAAGGGCAACTCGTTGCATTTCCTGGCAAACATCTAGCACTTCGCGTTTTGCTTCTTGATCAGCTTTGGGTGTCATTTCAATCCGCCCTCCATTAGTTATCTTACCTTTATAGCTTAGCGGATTGCTTGTACAAAGTTTGCCACCGAGAGAAATACGTTTCGTATCTCTTTTGCTTCTCTTCCTGTGGTTTCAGTGGTAGCTGTTTGGATACCATTTTTTCCGCGGATGTTAGGAGGGAATCGTTCAGGTTAGCGGCGGTAGCTGCACAGATTGCTGCGCCAAGGCTTGAGGCTTCTACTTCACGTCCACGATGGATTTCTAAACCAGTAACATCAGCAAGCATCTGTTGCCAGAGCTGGCTCCGAGTTAATCCTCCCGCAACCGTACAATACTCAAAGGTTATCTCAGAAATCTCCTGTAGGAGTTCAAGGTTGACACGCATTGCAAAGCAGATATTCTCGAAGAGTGATCGAGCGAGCTCATTCATGGTTATTGGAGTGACAATGGGATTTGCGGGTTGTGGGAAGAAAAATAGTGCTGGACGTACAGTTGCCATATCAGAAGCATCCATGATTTGAGGTCCAAGTTGCGCGATAGTATCTAAGGATCCAATATCAGCTTTTTCAGCTAGTTGCTCAACTTTTGTGTAAGCCGTTTGAGGATCCTTCAAGTCCGCAGAAATTGGTTGAACGATATTTTGAACAAACCAAGCTAGAACTGCTCCTGCTTTTCCTGTATTTGCTTCAAGCACCCAACGTTGAGGAAGTAGATATCGTCCGGTCCATAGCTTGCCACTTTCATCAATGATGGGAGATTCAGAAATAAGTTGGATTGGAGCTGTGTTACCTCCAACAACGCAGACTTCGCCAGGTTGGGTTGTTAAGGTACCTAGCATGGCACATTGTGTATCTGCCCCACCAATGCCCACTACTGTGTTCGTTGATAATCCTGTTTTCTTGCTTGCCTGTGACGTGATATTACCAACTAAACTTCCTGGCTCATGAATTGGTGGAAGAATTGCATCAGAAACTTCAGCCATCTCAAGAATTTCAGGTGACCATTGCGATTTGATGATATCCATCAATTGAGTATTCGAAGCTTGTGAGGGATCAGTGGTAGCTTCTCCAGTTAATTGATAGATTATCCAGTCATTGATTGAAAGTACGTGATGAATTTGAGCATAGAGGTCTGGTTTATTTTGTTTATACCAAACAAGGCGAGATAAAGAATAGAGAAGGGGAGGCCAGCAGCCAGTGGGTGGACACGAGTCTTCTAGTCCTTTCACCACAAAATCTTGAACAAAGACACCCCGAGCATCCAAGTTTGGACCTGAATAAATGACCATTCCTTTCTTATCGAGGAAAACTGCACCGTGACGTTGACTAGTGGCGGAGACTGCTACAATATCATTTGGTGATATTGTAGCATCCTTGAGGCATTCTCGGATCAGCTTTGCGATTGTGTTCCATGCGGCTATGGCGTCGAATTCCTTGCCTATACCCATTAGACCCTCAGAATCAGTGTATTGTATTGGCATGAAGCGCTTTGCGATTGACTTACCCTGAAGAGTAAACACCATGCACTTTATCCCAGATGTGCCAAAATCGATGGTTAGCAATTGTCGTTGGGGCATTTTGGGCCCTCATTTAAAGGATTTGAGAACTTCTGGGTTTGCCAGATATTTGGGGATTTCGCCTTTTAAGAACCGGTCAATATCGGTGGCTAAAATCATCGATTGCCGATAAACTACATCACTTGTATTGCCACCAATATGAGGAGTGACGGTTACATTATCCAATGCTAAGAAGCGGTTATTTGAGTCAACAGGTTCCCGTGAGAACACGTCTAGTCCTGCTCCGGCAAGTCTTCCTTCTTGGAGCGCTTCAAAGAGAGCATCTTCGTCGATAATCGCAGATCGAGCGGTGTTAATCAGGTGTGCTGTGGGCTTCATCCAGGAGAGTTGTTCTTTTCCGATCATACGAAAGGTTTCAGGAGTGGCACGGGTATGTAGTGTTACAAAATCCGCTTGGCGCATTAGCGGTTCGAGGTCAACTTTTTCGGCACCAACTTCCTTTCCTTTCTCAGCACTTACATGTGGGTCAAAGAAGAGTACACGTGTTTCAAAGCCCTGGAGTCTTTGTGCTACTCGAACTCCGATTTGCCCTAATCCAATGATTCCAACAGTGCTTCGACCTAATTCGTTTCCTTTTAGCGATTCGTGGAGTTTGGCAAACTCTCCTGCATCATCGATTTGGATGGTGCCTGATTTAAGGAGACGATCCATCTGGATGAGCTTTCGTGCTTGAGCTAATATCAAGAGGATGGTAAGATCAGCCACAGAATCAGCATTCCGACCTGGAGTATAGAAGACGGGAACGCCCTTAGCAGTTGCGGCGTCAACGTCGATCTCTTTCGGACTATCTCGAGCACAACCAATGAATTTCAATGTGGTGCCTTCAAATACTTCCTCGGTAGCGGCATCAGCTTCAACGATGGCAGCATCGGCTTCTTCTTCCTTCAGCTTTTCGAGAAGTTCTTCACCCCAAAGTACGCGTCCTGTGTTTCGCCAGTCTTCATGAATGACAGTCGCGTGCTGGCGAAGAAGCTTTAGCCCTTCTTCATGAAAGGATGCTGTGATTAGAATCCGCATTCCCCTTCATCCTTTATGTTATCCGTTCTACATCAAGATTTGGAGTTTCAAGAGATCTGACATGCTGCCTTTTGCTTTTAGCTTTCCAACAGAATATGCGTCTAGTGGACTGAGCCCCCCCTCCATGATTCCAATTAGCGTTTCACTATCTGTTGTGACTAAAAGATTCGGTTTTTCCAATTCACCCTCTGAAAAGGGATCCATGGTTTCATCATGAATCCGTGAATAGTAGCTCGTTCCAAGATCGGTGAATAGGAACTGAAGTGTTCGATCAAATCCCTTAAATTTGGATTTATTGGCGGGGTCCTCGAATTGCCCTCGAACCATTTCTAGAACCTCAAGAATTTTGTCTTTCGTTGCCATTTGCAGGCTTCACCCGATAGAATATCCATGAAAGGTTTAACGTTAAAAACACATTCCCTTTTCAGTTTTCAAGCTGTGAGAATCCAGTTTACCGCACTTTGTACCAACTTAACCAGGTATGAGTATCATTAGAGCCAAACATATTAGAGATATGCCGAGAAGGATTCCGCCTGCAGCTAGAATCACAATACTGCTTTTTGCTTGTTCTTGACGGCGGCTATGAAAGCTACGCATCGTGTGTCGAGTATGTGGAGGATTGACCGCATACCGATACGCAGCCGTGGCTTCGACGAATGGAGTGAGTAAACAAATGCCAAAGATGATTAGAATAACACTCATGAAAAGCAGGGTAAACCCAAATGAATAGAGCGTCAAGATGTGAAAGACGAGAAACGTGGCAACCAAGGCAATGATGAAACAAGCTATCAGAGTTATTGCTAGCCGTTTGGCAAAGGAAACCCAATCCATTAATTATCCTCGTGAAATTCTAAGAAAAACAGCTGAAAAAAGGTTACGGAATGATTCTGATGGATAGTGATAGAGTTGGATAATGAATTATGATTTGCCATGAGCGCACATTTGCTTATAGTGCGCAGAAGCATGTTCCTCTTGGCTTTTATAGGTGTCAAGGCGTTTAATAAGAAGGTTAAAATCCACTTCGTGAGCATCAAATTCTGGGCCGTCGACACAAGCAAATTTTGTTTGCCCTCCAATCTCAACCCGACAAGCTCCACACATGCCTGTGCCATCAACCATAATTGGATTTAGACTGCATTCAGTTTTCACGCCAAACGGTTTGGTTGTGGCTGCTACATTTTTCATCATTATAGGAGGACCGACAGTATAGACGTAATCAATAGAGCGATCTGATTCGAGAAGTTCTTTTAGTTTAGTGGTAACGAAGCCTTTGGTACCCTTGGAGCCATCATCGGTGGTGATGTAGATTTCATCACTCACTTGATTGAGTTCGAGTTCACATACTAGCATCTCTTCTTGTCGAGCACCTAAAATTGTGATGAGATAGTTCCCCGCTTCTTTTAATTGACGGGCTCGAGGTAGCGAGGGAGCAGCGCCGCATCCTCCCGCAACTACGATAGCGGTGCCATATTTTCTTACCGAAGGAGCTGTACCCAGCGGACCTAGGATATCCTTGATTTCATCGCCGGGTTGGAGTTTGGAAAGTTCTAGTGTCGATTTTCCCATGACTTGGAATACAATGGTGATGGAGCCCTTGGTAGTGTCCCAATCTTTCATGGTGAGAGGGATTCTTTCACCTCGATCATGCAGCCGGTAGATGAGAAATTGACCTGGACAAGCTTTGGCAGCAATTTCAGGGGCTTTGACCTCGAATTCGAAGATGTCAGTGGCGATGGTTTTTGTGGATAATATCTCAAACACGCTTAGATCCTCATTGAACGATGGATGAATTGTGACCTATAGGCACGAGAAGGAGAGCGGTGTATAAACGTTATCAATGTTTGAGGTGATAGAACCGTTCAAAAATGTTGAACACCTTCATTTAGTATGTTCTAATCTTTAGATTAAAGGTCAATGTATTACTCAGTATTGTACATGACAGTCTCACGAAGGTTCCGATCATCCCGAATTTTTGCTTATTTGACCCGACGGGGATTGCCATCCCTTCGAATTCTCACGCTCGTAGCAATTATTTTGTCTACATCAGTATTTACGACTTTGTATGTGGAACATAGATATTTTTCAGCAGAGGGGCTACAGAATTTTGGAAGCCACGGAGAAGTGCTATTTTATCTTCAAACGCATCAACAACGCGGGATCACCGGATATGGCTTTTGGGGCCCCACACCTGAGATGGAAGTCTTTTCAGGTTTTGATACACCAAGATCTGGGTTCAGCTATTCAACCACGAACATCCAAGTATCTGGTGTGGACGAGTTAGATATCGTCAAAACCAATGGAACTTTCATTTATACAGTTGTTTATGATGAGGTAATCATTATTCGGGCTTATCCTCCAGAGTCGGCTGAAATTGCAGGTAGAATCACTCCAATGGGTTCTCCACTGGGTCTATTCCTTTATGACTCAAATAGACTAGTTGTAATTAGTCAAGGGATATCAATCGAGGTCTTCGATGTAACCTACCCCTCTAGTCCTCAAAGGATAAACTTGGTGACTTTTGAAGGATATTTCATTGGAGTCCGATTAATTGAAAATGAGGTCTATCTAATTGCAGGGACGCCCACCGAGGATATGTTGGGTAATAAACGGATTCCATCGATTGGAATCGCTGGTACTTGGGGAACCATCATCTCCGTGCTTGTTCCAGCATCCCAAATTTACTATGACCCAAGAACGATTGATACCTTCTTCCATTATACCTCCATTCTAACCCTGGATATTAGTGTGCCAGCAGCCCTTCCAAATGTTAAATGTTTCCTGATGGGAACTAGTGGCGCCACTGTTTATGTTTCACAAAATAACATGTATTTGGCCACCCATCAGTGGTTCACCGGATCTGTTACGACGATTCATCGATTACAAATTATGGAAGACACCGTCGTGTATGCCGCGTCAGGAACTGTAAGAGGATATCTTCTAAACCAATTTTCCTTAGACGAATATGAAGAGCATCTTCGAGTATTTACCACGTATTATGATGAGAACTCAAGACAAGTTAGTG
>JBHLNC010000098.1:0-6926 GCA_048937435.1 Promethearchaeota archaeon
ATCACGTGAGGAGGCTCCGAATAAGAGTTTACGCCAGTTATGTTGTGACACTAGGAGCACCTTAATAATTTCATTAGCCTTTTTCAAAGAAGATTCATGATTTCTCAACATTCTGAACAAGAATTATGAGCTGAAAAATCAGTACAGAAACTGGCTGGACGAAAGGTTCCAGGTCAACAATTTGTTCCAGAGCATATAATTCAGCTCCAGTATTAGTAATTTCTAGATATCCTACTTCTTCACGGATGATTGGTAAGCTCTGGCCCCCTGTCGCTGACAAGGCCCATTCAAGGAAAGTAACAGCTTCAGCTCTAACTCCGTAGGGAGGAGAAATGTTGTATTGTGTTCGAAGGAAGGAAGAAAGGGGTGGTTCAGTATTAACAAGATAGAAGATCAATCGAGCGACGGGATATGCGCCAGGCACACTACTATCAAAGAGAGAGTCACCAAGATCTGTGATAGGATTAGGAATCGCTAGTTTGGCAGCTTCTGGTGAAGGAATGATCCATTCATCGTTTCCTTCGTTATAGAGGGTCACAGCAGCTAGATTTTCCAAGAAGGCAAAGCTTACATATCCTATTCCATTGGAATCACCCAACACACCGTTCGAAACACCTGGGTTGCCTTCAATGGCATGGACGCTATCAAGGCTTGGCCAGTTGATTAGCTCATCGTCACCAAGGGTCCAGTTATATGTAGAATATTCCCCATTTCCCAACCATTTGGTGTAGGTTGCAGTAGTACCACTGGCATCCGAACGCACATAGACTTGGATAGTACCAGTAGCAGCAACTGTAAGACCGAATTGAGCCTCAAGATCTTCCCAAGTTGTGATAGCTCCTTGAAAGATGGGTATCAGGTGCTCACGAGTAAGTTGCATTTCTCCCGTTCCATTTACCAGGGGATTACAAACAACAGCGATGGCGTCTGCAGCAATTGGAATTGTCTTGATTTGATCATTGGTAGCAGCGCCGTAATCAACTGGATCTTTGTAAGAACTGGCTGCACCAAAGTCCACAGAACCTAGTACTGTTGATGCTAGACCAAAACCTGTTCCGCCAGTGGATGCTTCTACTTTAACTTCTCCTTGTGTACTAGAGTAATAATGATTGGACCAAGCAACAGATAAAGGAAAGACGGTCGTTGAACCTGCGGTCTTCAATGTAACTCCTGGTGGTTGGCCTGCAGGGTGTATAAACCAACCAAGTGTTGTTCCAACAAGTAATCCAATAATGAACCCAATTACAACACTTGAACTGTTTATTTTCATTCCTCGAATTACACCCGGAATTCAAAGTAGCGAACGCTTCGACTCAACGCTTCATATATAATTTACCCTAGTAATCTATATATAGAATAGAATTTATGCACTCTTTAAAGAAGTTTATAGGCGAGGTAACTATGTCAACTGAAACGCGGAAAGTACAGTTAACCGGTGGCGCTACATATATCGTTTCTCTGCCAAAACAGTGGGCTGAGAAGGCTGGATTGAAGCCGGGTAGCGAGTTGCAGCTAGTCCCCCAAGATCGGTATTCGTTGCACCTTTACACTGCATCATCCCCAGATGCAGCATTATTATCGGAGAGCGTAGTAGATATTCTACCTGATTTGCCAACTGAGGACATTGTAAGGAATTTTATCACCCAGTATTTAGCTGGATTTGACATTATTCAATTGGATTTGCAGCATGTGAATGCAGATCAACGTGTGACGGTGAAGGACACGATCCGCCGGTTGATGATAGGAGCAGAGATTATCTCAGAAACAACCGACAAGCTCGTGGTGCAGTGTTTTTTGGGGCAGGCGAACTTGCCGTTATTAAATGCACTGGAACGGATGGAAGCATTGGTGCGCTCTATGCAACACGATGCAGTGATTGCTCTATTAGAAGGAGATAAACAGTTAGCAGAAGAAGTAGTGCAACGCGATCCAGAAGTTGATAGGTTTTACTTCTACATTGTGCGACAATTAACTGCAACTGTAGGACGGACTGATCGAATTCGTCAAATTGGCTTATCAAGCCCACAAGCTTGTTTGGGTTATCGGCTTGTTGTGAAAAGTATTGAACGGGCAGGAGATCATGCAGCACGGCTTGCTTCAATTGCTGCGTCAACAAAGCTTCCTGAGAGTTCACCATTGGGGAACACGTTCATGAAGATGCATCGAATATCGGACAAGGTTTTCCAAGACTCTTTGATAACTCTTCGTAATTTGGATGTTCCATTAGCACATGAAACCATTCGTCGTGTTGAAAGTGTTGTACAACAAGAAGACAAAGGAATCAGAGCTCTGCTTGGTGGTAAGTTTCCAGTAGAAGCTGTGTTGAATCTTCGGTTAGGATTAGAGAGCCTTCGGCGAATTGCAGAGTATGGCTCAGATATCGCTGAAACGTCAATAAACTTGTCCGTCGAGCGCTAATCTCTGATAAGACACTAAATGTCAAATTGGGTGCCACAGTAGGCGCAAAATCGGGCATCCTCGTCATTTTCCGTTTGACATCGAGGGCAGAGAATCGAAGAAGTTGTCTCTTCTATGTCATCGAATATCTCTTGCATCGATGATGTTTCGGTGAGATGGATTTCATTGATGGCTTTAGCAGAGGTATAAATTGGGCTCCACAAGATTCGTTTATTGTCGTTTGTTCCATGGGTTGGGCAGTCTAAAATGATGACAGTGAAATGGCCTTTGATGCCAGCTTTTTTTGGTCGAGCTGGGTTTCCACAGATATTACACCGGAATAGACGATTTCCTGCGGCGCCAATCCATTCTGTAAGACGGCTGTATGGTAAAAAGAGGCGGCGAACCCGTCGGTGAATGGGGCAGCGGACATAGGCGGCTAAGGGTTGAAGCTCTTTGTTTTTTGAGACTTGGACCTCGTCGACCTTGAGAAGAATATAGGGCCGCCCACAGGGACAGGTTAAAGCCCCTTCCCAAGCGACCTCGCCTTCAGATTCGGGGATAGTTATTGTCGGTTCCTCCTTGCTAGTTCAGGAGTTGAGATACTTAAGGTTTGGTGAGCCCTCAGAGGGGTTTTCGAAAGATGAGAATATATTCATGGATTTTATTGACGCGAAATGTGGTTGGATAACCAAGGGGGCGGAGGTTATGATACTCTTTCCGTCGATCCCAGATGATGATGTCTTCGAGTTGGAATCCTTCAGTGGTCCATTGGTCGACGCAATCAATGTGGAATGGATAGAATTTATTTTTCTTCCGAAGATCCATGACAATGAGAATACACCAGTGACCTGGTTTGAGTACAACCAAGAGCTGTTTTGCCACGGTACCCAGTGCTTTTAGAAATTTGGAATAAACTGAGATGTTCCCCATATCATTTGGAGATGTAGTGTAGGGTCGTGGTGTTTTTCCGTCTGCTGTCCGTCGCTGTTGATGAACATCCCAATAGGGAGGTGATGTCACTACCAGATCTACACTGTTTTCAGAGATGACCTTAGAGAGGTCACGTGCGTCTTCACAGAAGATTTGAGACTTTTCACTGTTTGGTGCTACTAGGGATAATCGTTTTCGAGCGATATCGATATATTGTCGAGAAATTTCCAGACCAATACCTTGTCGTCCTAATTCCCTTGCAGCGACTAATGTGCTTCCTGCGCCCATGAATGGATCAAGAACGACATCACCAGGTTTAGTGTAAATCGCTAATAATCGTGTAACAAGTTTTCTGGGAAATAGCGCTGGATGTCGTAAACGTGATTCCCCAGAATCTTTCTTGATGTCCCAAATGCTAATGGAATATCGTGTCCAAGTTTTTCCATCCAAGGCATTGAGCCGGCCTATCTGGGATTCGCTATTTTTCTTAGGCGTTGCTGGTACACCCCAGTCCATGGCATAGCGGCTTGTTTGTTATTAAATTGTGTATTTCCAATTAGAATTGAGACTTAAACTGAGAAGCTGGTTTCCTTCTTAGAAGAAGTAAGTGCTTTACTGAGTACTAATCGGGCTAGACTAGTGAATGCTTTTTCTACATTTTTTCCAGATAATGCTGATGTTTCAAAGAAATAGGCTTTAAGGCGACGGGCGACGCGATCGCCTGAGTTAGTACTGACGACGCGTTTGTCCTCAAGGTCGGCTTTTGTTCCCCAAATTGCGGGTACATAGTCTTCTAAGACTTCATTTACTTCGTGTATCCATCGTTTCTCAATATTTCGATAGGATTCGGGTCGAGTGATATCATAGACAAAGATGACTCCTTGTGCTCCTTGGTAGTATCGTTTGCGAAGGGCGCTAAAACGTTCTTGGCCGGATGTGTCCCAGAGTGCTAGACTGACATTGAACCTGTCAACGAAAATGTCTTTGTTTGTGACATCCATAGCAATGGTTGTAAGATAATCATTCGTGAAGGTATCCGTGGCGTATCGGCGAACCAGAGAAGTTTTGCCAACGGCCCAGTCGCCACACACAATGATTTTGAAGATAAATTTTTGGGCATTAGTAGAAGCCAATCTGAAGCCCCGCCTAATCGCTAGTTTCCTAATATTTGTTTTAAAGCTGTCGTCAAAAACGGAATGATATTCAGATGTTTGAATTTAAATTACAGAAATATTAGCAGCAGAATAAGGGCAGAGAGTATTCAACGGACAGGTCCTGCATTTAGGGTTTCGTGCAGTGCATATTGTTCGTCCATGTGATATGAATAGGCGATTTACCTGGCCCCACAAATTATGGGGTAATATTTCCATCAAATCCTTTTCAACTTGAGTTGGATTTTGACCTTCACTAAGGCCGAGTCGTCGGGAAATTCGGAAAACATGAGTATCTACTGCTATTCCTTCCACAATACCAAAGGCGCGGTTAAGCACGATATTGGCAGTTTTCCGTCCCACACCAGGAAGCCGAATGAGTTCGTCCATGCTTTGCGGGACCTTCCCATTGAATTCGTCGATGAGCATTTGACATGCGGCTTGAAGGTGTTTTGATTTTTGTCGATAATATCCGACTTGAAAAATATCTTGCTGAAGTTGTAGGGGATCAGCAGATGCATAATCTTCTGGAGTCCGATATTTCTTGAATAGCTCAGTAGTGATCTTATTGACTTGTACATCTGTTGATTGAGCAGATAGCATTGTAGCTACTAAATATTGGAGTGGGGTTCGGGCTTTGAGCATCAAAGGTTTCTGGGGATATTGGGCTTCGAGTACTTCGATAATGTGAAGAATACGTGTTTTATCATTGGCTGTTTTCACGATGAACCCCTTCGTCGATAATTACAGGATGATTCCTAAATTTTGCCCTATTTCCAATATCTCAGATAGTTATTATTTGGTCACACATAACAATCATATATTACGTTGCTAGACTGGTTTTTGTGGTTCAGCGATAAAGGACGGCTGCCGGACGCACTGCGTCTGAGGAAGCTCCATCCTCCTTTAGGCAGCGGTACGGCGTGAGCCGTAAGGCGAGAGCCTTGCTCTGGGAACAGAAACGACACGCCCAACGCTGATATGACGATGATGCAGTAGAGGAACAACAATCAGTTGTACCCGAGCGTCGTGTTGGTAACAATACGACGGTTAACCTGTTGAGGATGGCGTTGGAACCGATGAAACGGTCCATCACCGTGGGAGCAAGCCCAAATAGGTCACCAATGAGGAGCCTACTGAGGTGGCGGGTAGGGTGCTTAGCTAGATGCCGTCAAGCGATTCAAGGCAACTTGAATAGCTGAACAGAAGATGGGCTATTCTTATTACTGAACCACACCTTTTCTCTCTACACGGAGGAATAGAATGGAGAGACCACAAATACTCGTTTTACGGATTCCAGGCTGCGACCCAAAGAAATGCAGCGCCCTAAAGCTATCACACCGTGGGCTAGTTCGTCTAATTCACAGTCCTCGACAAATTCGGGGTCGTCCAATCGTTTTGAACCCGTTTGCTTCGAAAGCATTTTCACCTGCAGATCGGGCACAAGCAGAGGATTCAGGTGTGTTGGTCTTAGACTGTTCCTGGAAAGAAGCCCAACAGCTGTTTCAAAAGGGTATTCGTGGAGAGCCACGTTGCCTTCCATATTTGGTGGCTGTGAATCCTGTGAATTATGGGAAAGTTGGGAAATTAAGCTCTGCTGAGGCTGCAGCGAGTGCGTTATTTATCCTAGGATTTCCGAGAAGAGCAAAAGCGATTCTAGGTCTCTTTAAATGGGGTCCACACTTTTTTGATCTCAATGCAGAGCCACTTTCTGATTACCAAAGTGCAGTAGATAGTAGTGAAGTTGTTGCACGGCAACGAGAATATATGATGCTTGAAACAGATGACTAATTCTGGGTTCGAGTTATTCGTTAATTGGTATTTGGAAGGTATAGGCTATAGGACTAGCCATGGGATTGGCTAATACTCTGGGTATGTATTCCCCTAAATCAAAGGCGATAGCTCCTGGTCCTTTCTCCCGATATGCCATTAGACCAGCAGCCCCATTTACGAAAGCTCCAGCACAGGCACTGAGAAAGGAATTGACGCCCTGGGCCCGGAACCCAGCAACTAGACCAGCAAGAACATCACCTGTACCACCCACGCTCATGGTTGGATGTCCTGTCCAGTTTAATCGGGTGTCTGTTGGTGTTGATGTGATATCAACAGGACCCTTCAGTAGTACTATGCAGTTGAGCGTTTTTGCCAGATTGCGAACTTGCTGAGCCCTTTGAAGTAATGGTTTGGCTACGTCAATTCCTCTAATTCGTCTGAACTCTCCCGCGTGTGGAGTGATTATTGTGTTTGCGCCTATTTTCATGACTCTTGAAACTACTCGCAGTGCATCAGCATCGATAACGATGGGTTTCTTCATTTGATTCGCGATGGAAAGTAGTTTACCTACGGTATCAAGAGTCTCATGGTGATTTCCGATCCCGGGTCCGATCAGGACTGCTTGTACGTTTGATAGCGATTCTTCGATAGGAGAAAGATCATCATTCACTA
>JBHLNC010000099.1:0-6911 GCA_048937435.1 Promethearchaeota archaeon
ACCGAATTCGTTACTAACCCGCCCCACCGAATATTATCGACGACGAATGAGAGGGCCAGGTAACCGAAATTCACCAGCCCAGTAGCATAACGTGTTTTCACGACTAAAATTGACATCCATATGAATGACCTTTACTTCTCCGATGAACCAATAATGGTCCCCCGTCTCCAAAGTCTGAGTTAGTTCACATTCGAAATTAACGGGACATTCACCAATTAACGGAGCTTCAACTTCTTGAGCAGGAATATCAGTAAGACGTGTTTTCTCAAATTTATTCACGTCGCGTCCGGATTTGGTGCCACAAAACAGCACCTGATCAAGTATTTCCTTTGTAGGAAGATTGACTACGAAGTCTTTAGCTGCCTTGAGAAGTTCATAGCTATACCGGTTGGGAGCAATTCCAACGCCAATTAAAAATGGGTCAAACGAGAATACGTGGATTAGTGCTGCAGTAATGATATTTGGAGGAGACCCTGGAATGGTAACTAATGCCAAAGGAAAAGGTGGAAACGCACGCTGACCCTCTTTTTCATCAATAACCTGTTTCATGGCTTCAAATCTCCAGTAATATATCAATAACTAGCGTTTGTTAGTTAGCCTTTGAATAAAAACCCGTAAGATAGGAGTTAACGCAATGAACTGGCATTCGTTATAGTGTTTTAATGGCATTCACAATCTGAGTTAATGTTTCACCGGCCTCAGCATGGAACACCAGGTCAGCTAGTTGATCAAGTGGTGTTGATTCCTGGTTGATGATGATGAATTTAGCTCCACTTTGCGTGGCAATTGTGGGTAAGGTTGCAACAGGATAAACCACGAGATATGAGCCAACCGCTAGCATCAATTTACAATTTCTCGCAGCCTCTACTGCAGCGCCTAATGCTTTCTGAGGTAAAGCTTCTCCGAAAAATACGGCGTCTAACTTGAGTAAACCGCCACAAGTCGGACACATGACGGGAATCTGACGTTTCTTCATTGCTTTTTCAAGATACTTGCGATCGACTTGTATATGGCAGACGGTACATGTGGCACTGAAGAGACTACCATGAACCTCAAGAACGTTATTGCTCCCTGCCAATTGATGTAAACCATCGACATTCTGTGTGATGAGGCAGTCCAAAAGTCCCATTTTTTCCAAGTTTGCTAACATTGTATGAGAGGCATTGGGTTTTGCATTCATAATGGTCGGGGCCATTTCAAGAGCCATCTCCCACCAGCCTCTTGGATCACTTAGAAACCCGTTGATGCTTGCAAATTTCGCAGGATCAACCTTCGTCCACAGTCCGTTAGGTCCACGGAAATCTGGAATCCCGCTTTTCGTTGACACACCGGCACCAGTTAAGGCTACAGTGGAAGTTGATTTGGAAATCATCTGTGCAGCTTGCTGAATTTTCTTGTCTAGCATAGGTAGCCCTCGATAGTCTGGATATCTCAGGACCTGTAAAGACAAAAGACTGTGGGTTTTTCCACGTGGATACAAGTTTTAACTATCAACAGACTTGTTAGACGCGAGGAGAACTCAATGGTGAAACCCCAATTAGTTGTGGCAATCGATGTTGGAACAGGTGGCACTCGAACAGCCGTGTTCGATGCAAGCAACGGAAAACTCATTGTTCAAACACACCAAGAATATACCTCCTATTTCCCTCAGCCAGCGTGGGTTGAACAAAATGCAGAAGATTGGTGGAAAACTGCCTGCAGTACAACCCAAGCTAGTCTCACAAAGATTGGTAAGCGAATCAACGAAATCGTGGCAGTTAGTATTACCAATCAGCGGGAGACCATTGTACCAGTTAATGAAAAGGGAAACCCACTCCATAATGCTCTCGTTTGGCAAGACCGTAGAACTACCCAACAATGTCAGACCATTAAAAGAGAGATAGGTCTAGATACCGTGTATAACGAGACGGGTTTAACCATTGACCCTTACTTTTCAGCTCCGAAAATTCTTTGGTTCAAAGACAAGAAACCACGAGTTTTTCGTGATGCCACGAAATTTCTTCTTGTCCATGATTTCATTTTACACCGGTTGACGGATATTTTTGCCACAGATTATAGTAATGCATCCAGAACGATGCTTTTCGCGGTTCGTCCTATGGAATGGTCAAAACTTATGTGTGATAGTCTTGAGATTCCAAAGGAGAAACTTCCCAAAGCCTATCCTTCTGGTACGCAAACCGGAGAAATCTCACAGCGTGCCACAAAAGCAACCGGTCTCCCTGAAGGATTACCTGTTGTGGTTGGAGGTGGAGATCAACAATGTGGAGCGGTTGGCGTCGGTGTCGTTAAATCCGGACGTGTCAAAGCGACAGTGGGGACTGGAACATTCATTTTAGCCTATGAAGAACAACCTCGGTTCGATTCTGAGCACCGTTTACTTTGCAGTTGTCATGCAGTTCCCAACAAGTGGGTTATCGAGGCAAGTATTTTCACAAGTGGAATAATTTACCGTTGGTTCCGTGACCAGTTTGGTCAAGAAGAGAAAAGTTTAGCTCAACTCTTAGGCTCTGATGCATACGAGTTGATGAATAAACAGGCGGAGCAATCTCCCCCAGGGGCACGCGGGATTCTTTTGTTACCTCATTTTGTTGGTGCAGGTGCGCCTTATTGGAACCCAGACGCCCGTGGTGTAATTATTGGTCTCGCCCTTGGCCACACCAAGTCAGATGTAATCCGAGCAATAATGGAGGGAACATCCTTCGAAGTCCGGCAGAATTTAGAAATCATGCATGAACTTGGCGTCCCACTCAAAGAATTACGACTCACGGGTGGAGCGACACGGAGCAGAGTGTGGAATCAAATTCAAGCCGATGTGACCAAGCTCAGAGTTCAACGCAGTAAGGTAGAAGAAGCTACAGCACTGGGAGCAGCCATTCTTGCGGCAGTGGGAGGTGGAATTTATCAAAATGTGAGTAAGGCTGCCGAAGCCATGGTTGCCATTGGAAACCAATATTTACCTGAGAAAGAACCTGCACAAATCTATGATCGGCTCTTCTCTATTCACACTGAAGCCTATCAGGCTTTAGAAGAGGCAAAGGTTTTTTCACGACTAAGCACACTTGACGCATGAAGAATCATGGTAGGTATCCAACTTCGTTACGGGCAAGGTCAAGTTCAACTTGAAATTCCTGAAAAAAACATAGGTGAAGTGATACAACCACGAAAACAACAAGCCACAAAGGATATTGCTGGAACCCTTCGCCAAGCACTCGAGAAGCCCATTGATGTGACACTTCACGAAACCATTACAGGTCTTCGAGTTGGTGTCCTAATCGAAGATGGAACCCGCGCTGAACCACATGAAATCATGGTTGACGAAATAGCTCGCCTTCTCCAACCAGCAAAGGATCTCACATTCATAATCACAACTGGATCGCATGAACCACATAGTGCCCGAAATAAGGAAATTATCCAAGCGATTCATAAGAGTTGCAAAAATAACAATTTAGACCACTACCGTGTGCTTGTTCACGATGCAATCGAATCTCCCTGCAAACTAATCGGGACCACAACGCGGGGAACGGAAGTGCGAATCAATCAGGAAGTATTTGATCTTGAAGCGTTTGTGGTTGCAGCGGATATGAAGAACCACTATTTTGCAGGATACTCGAATGTCTTAAAGAATTTCCTTCCTGGATTTTGTGATTTCGCTGCAATTGAGGCCAATCATAGCTTAGCCTTGAAACGTGAATCCACTTTTGGTAGACATCCCTTTCATCTTGATCCAACACGGCGAACGAACCCCGTAGCTGAGGACATGTTGGAAGCTACAAAAATGATTCTAAAAGAGCGCCCAGTATTCCTTCTTGCCACAATAACCAGTGGACCTTACATTTTATGGTCAGCAAGTGGAGATATGGAAGAAGTAACCCGCCAGGGAATCCAAGTCATAGATGATACAGCATCTTTTGCGGTTCCTGCCACAGACTACATTATCGTCACACCAGGCGGATCTCCACAAGATGAAAGCCTTTACAACGCACAACGAGGATTAGAGCTTACTAAAAACGCGGTAAAGGATGAGGGAGAAATCCTTCTTCTTGCTCAATGTCCAAAAGGCATTGCGCCGACTCCCAAGGCCCGGGAGTTCTTCTATGATTACTTAATCAAACCACTTCCTGAAATGATGGCAGAAATTCAACACCATTATCGATTATATACACACAAAAGCTGGAAATTCGGTGAGCTCATCCAGCGATTACGTCATATTTGGTTATACACAGAGTTAGACCAAAAACAGGTTGAAACAGCACACCTTTCCTACACAACTGATCCACAGAATACTGTGAATGCGTGGATTCAAAATGATGCAGATGCCACAATCCACATTTTCCATGACGCCAATAAGATCGCAGTTCATGCAAAGTAGCCAAATCGTTCTATTTGAGTTACAAAACCCCAAGAATTTCTTGAATTAGGTCCGACTTAAAGCTAGTCAGAAGCAAATGTTAAGAACGCATCCTGTGCAATATACTCGGAAATAGTCTGGGAGCTCACCGATGCCTGTCGTATACACCTATTGTGAGAAATGCAAAGCCTACATTGCGATTGATGTACCACCTGACACCATTCAAAGACAAACGGTCTTTCCTTTCCCCTACTCATACGTTCACGGTGAGCCCAACCACGTCATCACAATTTATCTAGACCAAGATCTCGTCGAACGGGGTCATGAAGTGTCTGAAATCCATGCAGGTAATCAGGTGGAGATTGCCCAACCGCCTCCAAGTGGAGCAGCAACCCCAGCTCCTCCCACTCCAATGGTGGGTACAAAAAGCCGTCGAATCGTCCCTAGAGTTATTGCCGACTTAGATAAACAAAAACTCTCAATCACGGAGTTTCGGATGCTAAGCCTTTGCGACGGGCAAACAACCCTCCAAGAGATTGCTGATAAGATGGGATTGCAATTTTTCATCGCAATGCGAATGTTGTTAGACCTCCAAAAGCGTAAACTTGTAGATTTCGAAAAGCGATTCTAATCCGATTAACAGCGACGAAGAATTCTTAACCCCTTTTGAGAATGTACGATTGTAAGGTGACTAGCCATGGGTGTCAAAGGTTGGATCGGTTGGCATTTTAAGATGGAAAAAACATCACTGAATGCATTTCAGGCATTAGTGGCTGCAGTAATAGATGATGTCCTCGCACAAACTAAGGGTGATATAAATCAGGCAAACGAGAAGTTATTTCGCCTTGGAATGGCGATGGCAGAAACATTACTATTCGAATATAGCGACACGATTGGTGAACACGCCACTACCTTTGATGGATTTCTTAACACGTTCACCCTCGCTACACGTGTAATGCTAGGGAAAAAATTTGATGAAGCCCATTTTGACCCAGCTGAAAACAAAATTGTCTACGCGTTTAATGAATGTCCCATCTGTGAGAACATACGGATGTCTGACGAGTTTCGCGGCCTAAAGTACTGCAATATTCTTAGTGGAGTCTTTCAACACGTTCTGACACTCCGTGGTTTCAATAGCGAGTGTGAAGAAGTTCAATGCAAAACCTGGGGCGCAGATTCCTGCATTTGGGAGCTCCGAGAAAAATAAAGAAAGTTTGATAAGTTAACCCATGCAGGAACACGGTGAGATGAACACCGTGTCTGACAAAACTTCAGCGATTAGAGGACTTTATCGTCTCTCAATTGAAGAGCGGCAGAAAAAACTGCAGGAATTTGCTGATTTAACAAAAGACGATATGTCGTTGTTAGAAGCGTTTGGATCATTAGATGCTTCAACCGCTGATAGAATGATCGAAAACGTTGTGGGGACCTTCCCCTTTCCTCTGGGCATCGCAACAAATTTTCAGATCAATGGCCGAGATTTTCTTGTTCCTATGGCTTTGGAAGAACCCTCTGTAGTTGCTGCTGCTTCTAATGCTGCCCGGATGGTACGCCAAACAGGAGGTTTTTCAGCGAGTACAACGGACCCAGTTATGATTGGACAGATTCAAGTCGCAGATATTCCACATTTGGATAAGGCAGAAAAGAGCATAACTGAGCAGAAAGAAAATCTACTCAAGGTTGCTAATGCGCAAGATCCTGTGCTAGTGAAGTTTGGTGGGGGAGCACGAGACTTACAGGTTCGACGACTAGACACAATTATGGGACCGATGCTTGTGGTCCATATTTTCGTTGATGCTCGTGATGCAATGGGAGCCAATGCTGTGAATACCATGTGTGAAGCACTTGCTCCGCTCTTAGAAGATTTAACGAAAGGAAAAGTCTACCTAAGAATTCTATCTAATCTCGCAGAGCATCGGCTTGCTAGAGCCACCGCAACATTTCCTGTAAAAGAACTGGGTGGTTCAAAGGCTGTAGAGGGAATATTGAAAGCCTATGCTTTTGCACAAGCTGATCCCTACAGGTGTGCTACACATAACAAGGGTATCATGAATGGAGTAGACGCTGTCCTTCTCGCAACTGGGCAAGATTTTCGCGCTGTTGAAGCGGGTGCTCATACGTATGCCGCAACACGAGAGGGAGGGTATCAATCGCTAACAAGATATGAGAAGACACCTTCAGGCGATTTACAGGGAAGCATAGAGCTACCGTTAGCTGTAGGTCTAGTCGGAGGAGCGACACGGACTCATCCTGTGGCGCGCTTATGTGTGAAAATTCTTGGTGTGAAAACCGCAAATGAACTGGCTGAAATCATAGCAAGTGTGGGTCTAGCCCAAAATCTTGCCGCACTACGAGCGCTAAGTCAAGAGGGAATTCAAACGGGTCACATGAAACTCCATTCTCGCAATGTAGCAATAGCCGCTGGAGCTGTAGGAGAAGAAGTGGACATAGTCGCTCAGAAAATGATTGCCGAAAAATGCGTTCGTTTTGACCGCGCTCAAGAAATCTTAACTGAACTCAGAAAAGATTGAACCTGACACGACAAGGTAATATAACCCCTTAA
>JBHLNC010000100.1:0-6908 GCA_048937435.1 Promethearchaeota archaeon
CCATCATGGAAGCCGAGGTGCATTTTGATGGCGACTTTGTCATTCTTTTCGATGGTTGAGAAGTCGAGGTGTTCAAGGAGTGTAGGGAGTTTGGCTCCCAGCGATGCGAAGGCTGCATCGCGTCCTTGTTGGATCGAACCAAAATAGACTTTAGCAGTCAACAATTTCACCTATCATAAAAATCCTTTTGATTTTCTTTAGAGATGAGAAAATTATCTCATGTTGTGTAAAAAGCTTTTGCTTCGCGGAGTCGTAATCTGTCGAGAAGGAAAAAGAAGTGGGGGCCAATCACCGTTTGTCTTTTTATGCCCCCTTTGAATGTTTGTTTTTTAGCATAGTATGGACGCGACATTAGCCACCTGGTCTTCGTAATGCGCCATCCCATGAGTGCTTGCTCCAAGCCTTTGGGTTGTGGCATTCACGTAGTCCTGGTGGTTCTTTTAATCGTGTGCCTTCCGAGACGGGGACTTTACATTTGTTGAGTACGTATCGCGACATTGAAATCACCCCTTAGTTTACTCTCTGATGTTCGTTGTGGTAATTCTCTAGGCCTTTATAAAAAAAGGATCACTGCAATAATTAGGAGTTAACACTGTTAAGTTTTACTGATTTAAATCCCTTTCTCTTTTCTTAAAACAGCAGGCGACACCACGAGATTTGAGATAGATGCTAGAACCCACTCGGTGGCGATTGGGACTGATGAGAGTCAAGATCGCGGTGAATAAATCCTGATTCCGGGTGGTGGAAGATCATTCTGTCGAGTGGGTCTTAGCATCCATGAAGAGTTAGAAACCAAGAGGTTGACCTTAGGCCAACGCGTTCCTATTATCGATTCTTCAAATTGAAATGAAAAGGAAAAGTGATACGGGTCTCCCGAGCGAGGATGCTGTCCTTGAGGCCAAAAATAACTGGAGTGTTTTCCAGTATACAGGGAGTATGAGGGTTTACGCAAAGGAGATATTGGAAGGAATGAAGGTCTGGTTCGGAAGACCCGTGTTTGTGACATCAGCATTTGCTGGCCTCACAGCATTTTCATAATTACGACTCTTAACGTCGGGTAAGCAGGAATGTGACGGCATATCGTGACCGTGGAGGTGCCGTCGGGTTGCGGCATGCAGTAACGGCCCTTTCAACGGTGGGCATGCTGTCCCACTTTTTCTGAAGGCGTCCCAACATTTTCTTTGTTGATACCATTATTCTTCACCACGTTTTGTCCCGATAATCTTACGGGATGAGAATACTATCTATTACACTAATATAAATATATCGGTTTAGGAGAAAAAACATACTGAGTATGAGAGAATAGACTGAAACTCTGCACCCCTACTCCTAATTTTCACCCGGTTTCATTAGTGAAAGGCTAGTTTGCCCTTTCCCATGAGAATATAAGAAGAAACTTTAGAGGAATACCTGACCGCATTTGTAGGGAAGAAACCCCCATGAGGCATTCAACTTGGCTCTGGTCATTCACACTCATAACTGTAATTCTACTCGCTTATACTCCTCCTTTCAACGCAACACCATCACCATCTCTGAGCAGTACTTTGTCTCCTGATTATTGGCCAACTGATGGTTGGCGACCCTCAACTCCCGAACAACAAGGTATGAGTTCAGCCAAACTCCTTGAAATGGATCAATACATCTCACAACTCCCTTGGGGACAGCATGTCCGATCAGTGCTTATTATTCGGAATGGTTACATCGTGTACGAGTCCTATTACGACCCTGCGTACGGTGTAGATCAAATTGTGAACATCTATTCCTGTACTAAAAGCGTTAGTTCAGCCTTAATTGGTATCGCAATTGAAGAAGGTCACATTGGTGGCGTAAATGAAACAATGGTTGACTTATTTGAGAACCGAACGATAGCAAACCTTGATTCGCGGAAGCAAGCTGTTACCTTGCAGCACTTACTGATGATGCAGTCTGGAATTGATTGGGATGAATGGCCCTATGGACCTACCAGCAGTTTCACGTATTTGGTGGATAGTCCCGATTGGATCCAGTATGTGCTTGACCGTCCGATGCGTGATGATCCCGGAACCGTTTGGGATTACAATTCAGGCGGATCCCACTTACTTTCTCAAATTATCAATCAGACTGTCGGAAATACGACATTAGCCTTTGCTGAGGACCACCTCTTCTCCCCCCTTGGTATCTCAAATTATCAATGGGACGAAGATCCACAAGGCGTGGTATTTGGTGCCGCTTGGCTTCACCTACGACCACGCGACATGGCAAAATTTGGATTCCTGTATTTGAATAATGGGACCTGGGATGGAGACCAACTGATTCCAGCAGCCTGGGTGAACGAATCTACTTCACTCTTTGGATACCCCTATTCTGAATCAGAACCATATGGATATGGATATCAATGGTGGCTTAACTTGGAAATCAATGGCTATTTAGCACTCGGTTATAATGGACAACAAATTAACGTTGTTCCTGAGCACAATCTTGTCGTCGTATTTACGGCAAACGATGAAGATGCAACCTTTGCAACCATCATGAGGGACTATATCATTGCCAGTATTGGGTATGACACCCCAACACCAATTCCGTTTCCCTTTACTTTAGAACAAATATTATTGATAGCTCAAGTTCTGATGGTCGTTGCATTCATCGCTCCCTTTATTGGACTAATAATCCACGAAATTTGGATTCGTAAAAAAAGAGGGCAGAAGGAACCTCTGACTACTTAAAGCAGGAGCGGAGTTTCTCGTAGAACTCAGGATTGTTAAGGATAACAGAGAATGAAGAAACATAGCCTAGAACTTTGTCTTTATAGTGCCAATCAATGGAAGTGATGAGATCAACCATTTCTTCATCAGCTCCTTCAAAAAGCTCTAGGAGCATTTTGCTATGCTCTTTCTCAAGTTGGTTCATGAATTTCGTTAAGCAAGTGACATCAATTTTCCGGTCGCCATAAACTTTACTGAGCATAGGTGCTATCTTTTTGGCGAGGTCTTTACCTTCATCACAGTCCCAATAATCGGTTTCAGTTGCAAGAGTCATGAAAATTTCTGCGCTTCGGGAAAAGAGTGTTTCAGTAGCGGTTTTACCAATTACCACGCGTTGACCGGCAGGAACGACGACTTCTGCCTTTTCAAGCACTTTGAGGTAGCGGTAAATGGTTTTATCCGATTTTGCTTCCACATCGTCAGAATCTTTAGCCTCAGTGGCGTAGGCTTTTTCCAGTTCACGAACGGTCATGGGACCTTTCCGTAATGCCTTAATTATGGGCATATGATTTGGGTCCCGCATAATATCAATGATTTTTCGATCAGAAATGATTTTGATGCGTTCAGGTTTGTAGGTTATTACATCCTGTACATCCGTTTGAGTTACAGCTTTGGGTTGTGCCAAGGTCATTACCTCAATTATTCTCATATGAAGATAGTATGTTTTTTGCTTTTAATCTTTTCTTCTCACCATGTGAGAATATCATTATTTGAGGATTTGAAATGTCATTCCTTTTAAATCTAGCCCTCAAACTGTAAAATGTCCTTTTCACTCAGTCCATAAAGGTTTGCCACGATTTTATTGATTTCCCCGTCTAATCCTTTTTTCAGGTATTTCGGATTTTGGACGAGGTTCTGGACTATTTTGGCGAGTTCGTCTTCTTGGTATTTGGTTGGCATGGGTATGGGAATTTGTTCGAGGTAGGTGGCATTGTAACGGAGGTAACTGCTGCGAAGGTGAGTGGCGAAAAACAAGAGAGTAAAATAGGCATTAATGAGTTGCGAGTTAAGGAGTCCTAGAAGATACAATGGGTTGTAAGGGGCACGTTTTTGCGTGATGTAATACACACGGCCCAAGGCATGCCCTTCCAAATCTAGAGTAGCACGTATTTTTTTGGCCATGCCTGCAATGACAAGTTTGGGTTCCTGAAAGTCGTTCCATTGGTCAGTTGATACAAGTTTCGGATCATATGTGATGTATTTTCGTTGACGGAGATGGTAGCGACGCACGTCACCAGCATTTAGGAAGGGGAGTGTTTTTTGTTTCTTGGTTTTGGATAATTTGTGATATGCGTCTTTGGAGAGAAGGTGTTGGGTAAAACCTGTTTTGGCAATACCACAGCGGATGGTACATGCTTGACCGAGTGGTATTGTGTTGTGAAGCATCTTTCTTAGAATCGAATATTTTTCTTCGGAAAGGGAAGGGGATAGGATGGTGTTGGGGAGAGTGGCATAGTAGTGCTGGGGGAGGAGGGTAACGTTAGTAGGAGAAACGTCTAGTTCCTGAGGGTGAGATGGTGGGGGAATAAGCCTCACATTGTGTTCTTGGAGGTTCTGGGGTCCGCGAGGTTTGCGGATGATGAGGATGTGAGGGTATGTAGCGGCGTCTTCGAAGATATTGAGGTTGGAGAGATCGACCATTTGTTCAATGGCATAGTTTTTGACTAGGGTTTGCCTGAGCCGAGTTCCGTAATCGGCAGCAAGAACTTTATTGCTAATAATATAGCCGAGTCGACCACCGGGTCTTAAAAGATTGAGACCCAGTTCGATGAAAGGGACGAGTATGTCAAATTGCTGTTCGACAGTTCGGTATCGATGCCGTAGATAGGTTTTGAGGTGAGCATCTAAGGCTTTGATGCCAATGAAGGGCGGGTTGCCAACGATGACATCGAAGCCTCCATCCCGCATGACCCATGGGTAAACTCTGTGCCAGTCAACAGGATGAATCTTCGCAAGTTTCGAACCATAAATCGTTTTAGCCTGTGAATCGGGTTGAATAAGACTATTTCCGAGGAGGACACGTTGTGAGAAATCAGTAGCCGTACCAAGAAGTTGTTTTGAGGTCTTTCTTAATCGTCTGTGGCACTTTTTGAGCGTCTTTGGATCGACATCAATACCATGGATGCTATCAACAATACTCCTGAGAAGTAATTCTCGGGGGACTGTGTCCACTGCGTGTGTTCGATGTTCAAGGAACCGTAGGGCTCCAATGAGGAAGGCTCCATCACCACAGGCAGGGTCGAGGATGGTGAACTCTCCGAGTAACCGATCGGAATCCTCGGCTATGGCAGGACCTAGCGTGTGTTCAATAATGTAATCAACTGCCCATTCGGGCGTGAAATATTGTCCCAGCTGTTTACGAGTGGTCCGACCCCTCCCTTGACTTTTACTCACCATTACCTAAGTTTACCTCCCAAGGCATCAACCTCTTTACACGGTTCCCTCATGAACCTTGTAAATGTTAAGAATCGTTTAAACTTTAATTCTTTGGCGAGAAGACTCACTTCTTGGAAATGTCAGTGCGAGCTGTTCATCTGCGTCTTTCTCTGACGCTCGATCTGGATTTCTTTGAACTCACTTTCCTTGCATTTGCAATAATGCTGGCTGCTTTCTCTCGTGATATGGCAAGGACTTCGGCGATGTCATCAGTTCTTGCTCGGGCTACAAGAGTAGGAGTTTCATATCCTGCATCTCGGAGTTCTTTGGCTTGATTTCGAGTTAAGCCACGAATTTGTGTGAGTTGAGAAATTTCGGATTCAATTTGAGCTTCAATACTTTTTAGGGAGGTATCAACTTCTAAATCTCGAATAGCTCGGCTGACTTGACGGCTATCAACACTAATATCGATTTCTTCAACGATTCGTTCATTGTCTATGGATTCGACGGCATTCGTTAATGGAAACACACCTACTAAAACCAGTAAAGCTGATACAGGAAATAGTAACGCTGCAATATCAGAAACAGGTGATTGTGTTGATATAGTTATAGTAATGATTGCTATAGCCAGTAAAGCTACTACTGCCCAGCCAAAAGTGATTCGTCTTCCTTTAAAACGAACGGCTCCGATTTCTGCCCACACTAACCAAGCGCCTACTCCAATGATGAAACCAATTACAAAGCCCTGTAATACTGAGAGCGCGACAGAAACACTATGTCTAATACCCCATTCTAATTGTGCGCCTCCGAAAACGCAAACTACACCTAGTAGGACTGTAGCGATACTGAATACACGCTTCCGTCCCAGCCTGTCTGGAAGAAATGCAAAAACAAAGATTGCTCCTCCAATTCCTAATAACACTAGTTCACCTGTATAATTTTGAGGATCAGCGGCAAAGATAAATGGAAGACGAAGATCATTCGGTGTCGCCCAGACAAAGAGACCATATGCAGCCAAATATATGATCCACCAGATGGCATAAGGTAGGATTGATCCGGGAACCATATAGGTTTGGAGCTCAATTTTTCTAGGTAGGACAATGAATCCAATAATCATTCCAAAGCATATCAAAGCAGCAGTAATTGAAGGAGCAAATGTCGTAGGAAAAACACGCCAAACAAATGAAAGGATTCCCCCTACTACAAAAATAACGGCTGTAACAATTCCAACAACATAAGCTCGTCGAAGACTTGATACAAGTTTATTCAAGAAAATCGTCAAGAAAACTAAACCTGCTCCTAAGAGGAAACTCAGAAGAAAAAGGATCCCGATTCCAGTGGGGGAGTACCAGAAGCTTGGCGAAAATACAAATTGGAAGACTCCATACAGAAGAAGGAGTATTTCTATTATAACAAGAAAAAACGTACTCCATCTGATCCGGTCAACGAGTATCCCAGCAACCAAGAGTCCAAGTATTAATCCTACAGAACCAGCAAGGATAAAGGAGAGGCTAGAGAGGAAAATCGGTCGGAGGTTGAAGAAGTAGGCCATATACCAAGCGAAGGGAAGTGCCAATATTACAGTAATTGCCCAATTATATTCGCCTTTCATCAATGAAGACTTCCAGTTCCTTTAAACAACGTGCTGTAATTCAACATTACTAAGAGGGATTATAAGGGTTTCATCAAGAATTTGGTCAAGAATTTCGTAACACAAAGGTTAATCTATACGCGATTTTAGTACAAGTCACCTTCGGTGACATCCTTTGCCTGTCAAAGAAATAATCGTCC
>JBHLNC010000101.1:0-6856 GCA_048937435.1 Promethearchaeota archaeon
CCTCAGGCCCGAGTCGTCCTCGCCCTCCAAAAACATCCCTCCTCCCTCGGCTGCCCTTCCGGCAACATTTTTTTTCAGAAATTTAAAAGATGAGAACTCAAGCTAGCCAGAAAATCCCGGATACTTAAATTTAGACAGCAGCTGGCTCAGCTAAGATGTTATTAGTAATTGCAAATTCTAAAACTTCAACAATTGCATATTCTGGAAGACCTAAAAGGAAGGCGATCGTTTTCACGTCTCGTTTTCCATCAACGAGGAAAAGGACATCTCTCGCATAGGGACCAAATTTCTCGAAGAGTGTTCCCCCCACAGGCGAACCCTTGTCTAAGGCAGCTAGGAGGGCGTCACCACCTTGCGGTACGAATGTAAGATCAATTCGTCCTTCTGATGATGTGGGTGGAGGAGGTGGTTCAACGGCTTCGACGGGTGGCGGTTCCATTGGTGGGGGCATCTCTTCTTCAACAGGAGGGGCTTCTGTTGATTCCGGGGGTGGCATTGGCTCTACTGATGAAGGAGGAGTTGGTGGTGGGCTTGTCTCAGTGGGTATTTCAACTTCTGGTTCGGGCGGAGGAGGTGGAGGTGTTGGGGTTGGTGTGGGCATTGGTGTAGGTGTTGGAGTAGGTTCAACAGGCTTTTCTGGCATGGTCTTTAGTATGTTTAGATCAAGTTCGCGAAGTGCAAGCAGTGTTGCCTTGGTTTTGACAACAGCAATTCCGAGTGAAAGGTTGGGTGGAAATAACACTCCGAGTAGCCAATTCTCTGCAATTTTTGATATTACTACCAGCCCTGCTTCTGTGTTAACGGTCAGCTGACTAATCTGCCCATGGTAAAGGCTTACTGTCTGTGTGACCATAGCCTCGGTGTCAGGGTCCAGGGTACTTTGGTAGACAATATTGTCGGGTGATATGATACAGAATGCTTTAACCATACGGTCAAATCGAAGATTGTCAAGTGCTCGCTGGACATCCTCAACCATGGCTAATCCTGTGCCTCCGAATGCGCAATGTAGCTATACGGTATTTAGAGTTAGCGCTCTAAAACCTTTGTGCCATCGCTTATTGAGTCATATTGATGTTGACTTTCTCACCGTTTTCGTCAACGAACCCGAATCCCTTCCGCTCCAATTGGATTATTGTTCCTGGTTTTACATCTTTAATGGCGCGTTCTCCTCGTCCCTCAATTATTTGAAGACTATCGGAGTTGGGTTCACCCTTGATAAAGAGAACATTGGGAATCCTCAGTTCCACAGGCACCGTATCGTCTGTCACCCATTGAATCTTCAATTTTGCCTGATTGAGTTCTTCACCCGCATAAACACAACGAATTGCCTTGTCAGTCTTCTTCTCTACACGGAGATTGTATACATGCTTTAGCCTGAAGATGTCTCCTTTGTTTAATCTAGCCGCATCTTGCCCATCAATAAACACATGATCTTTCACAGAAACCGTTCGTCTACCCCGTTCAGTGAAATCAGGGTGAAATGGAATAATAGCCCTTGACGATTTCATGTCTTCAATATTGACTAATACCGGGGAAGTAACGCAATAATACCGGTTAGCTATCGGATCAACCAATCGCCGATTAATACCAATTAATACTGACCAGTCCAGGACTGGTTGCGCCACACTCAATCCCACTTCTCTTGTCATTTCCTTGATGGCTTCAGGGATAATTCCCCGTCGACGCAGGGCTAGAAGTGTAGTCAATCGAATATCATCCCAACCACTGATGAACCCCGATTCAATTAAGGGTCGAATCTTCCGCTTACTTACAGGACTTCCTTCAATAGCAAATCTAGACCATTCCTGTATGAGTGGTTGCGTTAACCCGAAGAGGTCTCGAATGTAGACTTGAAGTTCCCCCCGGGTAGCAAATTCATTGCTTCGCAGAACGTGGCTAATGCCGTTACGGTGGTCCTCTAATGCATTCGCAAAGTCATAGGTTGGCCAGAGGCGGTACTTTTTTTTCTGAATTGGGTGGGGATAATCAATTATTCGAAAGATATTGGGATCACGCATCACCGCATTTGGGTGGGACATATCAATTCGGAGGCGACAAACTATCTCTCCTTCAGCATAGTCGCCATCAATAATTTTGTCCCAAATTTCAAGATTATCTTCACTCTGTGTTTGGCGATGTGAACATGCGGTTCCGGTGCGCCGGCTTGTCTTAATATGGTCAGCTTCACAAGAACAGAAGTACGCCTCGCCCCGATTAAGTAATTCACGGGCTTTCACATAAAAATACGGCATGTCATCGGAGACCTTGAGTTCTTTATCCCACTCGATATCCATCCATTGATACCCCTCTTTGAAGGCTTCGTAATATTCTTCATGCACATTACGTGGGTTTGTATCCTCAAATCTCAAAATTAATTGACCCTTGTATTTTCGTGCATAATACCAGTTAATGTACCCAGCGTATGCATGACCAATGTGGGGGTATCCACTGGGTTCAGGAGGTAGTCGAGTGATTACCTTCCCCATCTTTGCTCCCACCAATGGTGGTAGTTCTTTTTCATGGCGCTCTTTAGACACTTCCAATAATTCTGGCGCAATTGATTGGAGCTCTTTAATCTGGTCAGTAAGGTGTATTTGGTTTATTTCATCCACAACACGGTTCACTAGCATAGTGAGATCCTTAGCCTTTGTTCTCAGCTCTGGACGTTCAGCCAATAACTTACCAATAACTGCACGAGCATTTGCCTTACCATCAAACTTTATGGCATTGGCTAAACTGAATTTACGAATTGTCTGTTCAATGTTTGCAGCGTTAGTTTCAGTCAACGAGAGCCCTATCCGTTTTTGGTGAGATGCTCAAGGCGTAGAGGTATGCCTATACTTTTTACGATTTTGATGGGAGCGTATTTTCCTCCATTATTTCATGTATAGTACGCGGATCTAATTTGCTAAGCCATGAAATACGCCCAACTGCATATTCTTGGCTAGTCCTTGATTGTATTTCCTCAATAGCATCGACTACTTGTTCCAGTGTCGCTTCCGTTGTATCAATCTCAAAAACCTTTTCGCGTTTGTGTCGCAAGAGCGCTTGCATTGTACATTCACCCAGAATCTCTGCTTGTACGTTTTCCAGAATCTTACTCTGTGGCCATTGACGATTACGGAGTCTCTGGGTAAGGGTGATGGGGTTACATCGAAGCACCACCAAAAATTCAAGTATTTCTTCGGGTACTTCGTCGGAAAAATGGCCCACGATAACATACGGTTTCGGGGATTCGCGAATGAGATTAATAAGGTAATGTTGAAGCTTTTCTGTATCTGCAATGAGCGTCTCACGCTGGGTATCTTTCCCTAGCAAGAACTGCTGTTCCTTGGCAAGTTCACTTAGTTCGATTAGTGTGGCGTTTAAGCGTTTGACCAATAGCTGCCCCACACCCGTTTTTCCTGTACCAGGAGTTCCTGAAATAGCTATTACTTCGGGCACAAACGCTCACCAAATGTTTTCATGATTATGAACTGCTATTATGTTACAGTTCAATCTCTAGTGGGCTACTTGATAAGAATAGTGTCTAGATGTGAAAAATCTGCTTTCGGGATTTTTTCTAAAACTAGGTGAGCATGGTCAGCTCAAAATGCTGTTGCCGCTTCTCTCGTTCATAATCTTCTAAGGCAGCTAATTCCCGTTGGAGTCGAATACGATGGGGGCCAGTTGATGCGGCTATTGCTTGACGTAGGAGGCGTTTTTCTCGTCGGATATCCCGGTGTGGTGGGTCTTCTCGGAATTCAGAACTACGTCGAATAGGTTCAATACAATCGGTGCTCACGTGTCTTACACCGACTAAAACCTCGAAAGCAGCTATTTAAAGTCAGAGAGGGTTCCAGATAAGTGAAACAGGCTTCCTAGTCCTCTTCTGAGACTTGGTATCGGGTTCCGCTCACAAAACTCTTTTTTTGCGTCACCATTTTTTTCGCCATTAGTGAGTCCAAGGCTATTGTTACACGTGCTTGTGACCATTGAGTCGTGAGCATAATTTGTTCCAGGGTAACCTTGCCTCCTTTCCTCGCTGCAATATCGAGAATGGTTGCTGCATCTTCACTGAGGAACTCATCATGCATCCGAACCAATAACGTCCCTTGAATTTCGCTAACCTGCACCATTTCATCTTTTTCAAGTTGTTTGAGAGCTTTTTGAAATTCCTTATTGGAAAGCTGATTGAAACGATCGGTTTCGTGTATTCGAGAATACAGATCAGCAGCCGACATTGTTCCATCTTGGGTTCTACTCCTCCGTTCTTTGGCAAGTAAATGCACAATCTGTTCAGAGAGTGTTTGAGGCGTTTGAACCTCGATGTGAAATTCTTCCTTCAATTGCTGGAGACGCGAATCTGCATCAGAAAATAATGGCGTTTTTGAGGGTGTCTGGTCATCAACAGCTTCAAGCCGAGAACGTAGTTCAGCATCCTTAATCGGTTCACTCTCCGACACTTTCTTTTTCAGACGTTTTCTATATCGCTGAAACGCTTCGTCAAGCTCACTGTTATCATCTTGTTCAGAAGGCATAATGGTGGCATCCCATTGTTGGTTCATTTAATCTAAGAAGTGTCGCACTTTTAAAGCCTCGGAGCTGCTCTTATCTTTAAGATGTGGTGGCAGGTTTGATTGAGAAATGCCCAATGCTCCTGTCAACTAATGTGGGTTCGCAACATCTACGAATATCAGATAAATTCCTGCTAGTTGGTTCCTGTGTCCTCAATGAGCATCCCGAACTCTTCAAACAATATGCCCAAAATCGTGTCTGCCTCCAAGTTTGCCTTGAAACCTTCCACATGAATATGGCAGAAACCAAACTAGCTTGTATGATGCATGTTCACAAACACACTGAATTACTTGTTCTTACTGTAGACGGGTCACCCCATTGCCTTCAACTTCATATCCTCGCTGAAGACATGAACCGCTACTTCAATCTCAAACTGAAAATAGAACACATAGTAATCGAACAGGGACGACCCCATACTATTGAGAGTAATGCGGTGAAGACAGCCCGCCATCTACACAAAATTCAACGTCTTTTAAATCTAGGTTAATCGTCGGATTCTGACAGTTTTTAGTGGCATCTGAAAAGGCGTTTCTAGTGAGGTCGAATCAGAGGAAACTAGAGGATACTTGGTCGAAGTACTTGTTTCTTTCAACTCAAAATAGGAATTTTGAAAGACATGTTGCTTACTTGGTGTCTTTGGCATATACAGCGAAATCACAGGACCTGGACCTGGCGTAGAATTTCCGGGAGGAGAAACATTAACCCAAACCTGTGGGAAAGAAAAGTAAAGATTCGTAATGTTAAGCCAAGAATCCTCATTGCGTTCTGTATGAACAGTAATATCCGAAAAAGGATAGTACAAGGGTTGTGGCTCGTTTCGATCAGTTTCGCCTGATTGTAAGAAAAATTCATTCCCAGAAGTAGTAAGATCAAGAAGAATAAATGATGAATTAGTGAAGGCTGTGACATTCAAATCAAAGATGTATCCATAGAAGTTGTCTTGCGACAACGAGACATCAAAGGGATCTTCTTTAAATTCAATGTGCGTCGCATTATCGATGACATTAGGATAGGGGCGGGTTAAGTTAGTTCGACTGCCAATTCGCTCCACATTAGCCAAGGTGATATTCGCTAATAGGGTGGATTCATTGTAGACTTGTTTAGGGAAGACAAGGTGGACTTTCCCATAATTGTAAACATTAGTACCGTCGGGGGGATTGTGGAAGGTTATGTTGCAGTGGACGATAGTTGGAGTATTATAGATGAGTGTGTCGTTTTCCGGTTTAATCCAGAAGGTGAAATTGAATAGACTATCCATGTTATCTTGAGCGAGGAAGCTGTTCTGGCTACTATTAATGAGGTAGTCCCAGAAAACCGCCCAGTAGCCTGTCATCTCGTCGTGTCCTTGGGTACGGGTCCCATTATCTTCTAAGAGAAAGGCGGGGAATATGTCGTTCACATTGTATTCAAAGCTCTCTGATTCAAAACTTGGAATAATATTGTATGCGTTGCCAAAATAATCATAGTAGATGCTCGAATCAGGAAAGGTGAAGTTCACCAGCGATTCTCCGAAATCACGGGTTATGGTGAGGTTTAGAGGTATTTCTCCAAGTTGTGTACCTGCGCCATAGCGGCCATGCATATACTGCACATTCACAGAACCGTTTTCATCGATGAAGATGTAAAAGGTGTCTTCTTGGAGAATATGAACCGTACCCAATTCTGGTTCCAAGTCAGGGGGTGGGGCTTTTGGTATGAGAACCCACGCGGCTACGATAATTACGATGAGAAGACTGACCACAAGACCATATGTCACACTTCTTGGTGTACGGCGAACGCGATATCGTTCTCGGCGTTCCCGCTTCCGCTGGAGTTTTTCTGGGATGCGTTCCAGTCGTTTCTCCTTGCGTTTTTTCTCCTTGCGTCGTCGTGACACCGCGAACTTCCTGCCGCGCTAGGCGCATCGTCGATAATGCTTCCCGTATTTCAACCTTACGGCTTGGGAAATCAACAACTTGACTACTCAGTAAAATTTTACTCTTGTTCCTTTCATCAGAAACTTTAAATGATTCATAGTGAACTGAGGTCGCGCCATCCGAGATTATGATTAATCGGCCTTGGTGTGTGGCGGTCCAAATGTCAAAGAAGAAAGTTCCCGAAGAAAAGGTTCCGGAAGATGATGTTCCTGAAGAAGCTGAACCCCAAGAATCGGAAAAAGAAGAACCAGTTGTTGAGGCTCCTGAAGAAGTAGTTAATGATACTGATAAGGAACTCGAAGAGGACGAAGAGGACGAAGAGGACGAAGAGGACGAAGAGGACGAAGAGGACGAAGAGGACGAAGAGGACGAAGAGGACGAAG